>JBKBSR010000001.1:0-53096 GCA_046291055.1 Roseococcus sp. | reverse complement strand
GCCTACCCTCGGCACCGGGAGCCTGCTGGTGCTGGCGGTGCCTGACCTCGCCCCCAGCCGGAACGCTGCCGCTGCAGCCGCCGCCGGCGCGCTCCACGGCATCGCGAGGTCCGTCCAGCGCGACTACGGGAACACCCGGCGCGTCGTCATCCTGGACGCGGGCGAGCCGGCGGACCTGGCCCGGAAACCGGTCCGGGCCACCCCAGGAGGGAAAACCCAACCCCACCCCACCACCCCCTCTCCCCCTCCTCAGCCTTTTGCCCCTGCCCCTCCCCCCCCCGCCGCACCGGGCACGGAGATCATCCCCGCCACGCCGCGCTTCGGCCCGGAGGTGATCGCCACCCGCGCCGAGAACGTCATCGCCGGCCATGCGCTGCTCTCGCTGCTCGCCGAGCATGCCGGGCGGGTGGAGGCCTGCCTGCTGGCGGTGAGCCACGACACGGCGCTGGAGGCGGCGCGCCAGCTCATGCCCTGCCCCGTGGTGGGCATGACCGAGGCCGCCTGCTTCGCCGCCTGCCTGGTGGGCGCGCGCTTCGGCCTCGTCACCTTCGGGGGCGTGGAGACCTACCGCGAGCGCATCGCGCAGCACGGGCTTGCCGGGCGTTGCGCCGCGCTGGTGGGCGTGGAGGCGACGCCGCAGGAGGCGGTGCGCGACCCCGACGGCGTGGCGCGCAAGGTGCAGGCGGGAATCGCCCGCGCCGTGGCCGAAGGGGCGGACGCGGTGGTGATGGGCGGCGCGGCGCTCGCCGGCATGGGCCCGCGGCTGCAGGCCGAGGCGCCGGTGCCGCTGCTCGACGGCATCGCCGCCGGGGTGAAGCTCTGCGAGATGCTGGTGGCGCTGAAGCTGCCGCGGCCGCGCGCGGGCAGCCTCGCCCCGCCCCAGGGCCGCGCGAGCCTCGGGCTCGATCCGGCGCTGGCGGCGCTGCTCAGGGGCGGCGCGGCATGAGGGCGCTGTCGGAGGAGGCGCTGCTGGAGGCGGTGCAGGGCTGGGTGGCGATCGAAAGCCCCACCCGGCACGTGCCGGGCGTGAACCGCGTGGCGGACCATGCGGAGGCGCTGCTGCGCGGCCTGGGCGCCGCCATCGAGCGCACGCCCGGGCGCGAGGGCTTCGGCGACATCCTGATCGGCCGCGTGCCCGGCGCGGAGGAAGGCCCCGGCCTCCTGCTGCTCGGCCACATGGACACGGTGCATCCGCTGGGCAGCTTCCCCGCGCGGCGCGAGTGCGGGCGCGCCTATGGCCCGGGCATCTACGACATGAAGGGCGGCAACGCGATCGCGCTGGCGGCGCTGCAGCACCTGCACGCCCTGGGCCTGCGCCCGCGCCTCTCCGTCAGCGTCATGATGATCCCCGACGAGGAGATGGGCAGCCCGACCTCGCGCGCCGCCATCGAGGCGGAGGCGCTGCGGCACCGGGCGGTGCTGGTGGTGGAACCCTCGGGCGAGGGCGGCAGGCTCACCGTCGCGCGGCACGGCATCGCGCGCTGGCATCTGGCCACACATGGCCGCCCCGCCCATGCGGGCGCCTATCACGCCGAGGGCCGCAGCGCGGTGCGCGAAATGGCGCATCACATCCTGGCCCTTGAGGCTCTGACCGACCACGCGCGGAACTTCTGCGTGAACATCGGCGTCGTGCAGGGCGGCGCGCACGAGAACATGGTGCCCGCCGAATGCCGCGCCATCTGCTACGCGCTCGTGCCCACCGCGCGCGAGGAGGCGGCGCTGCGCGCGGCAGTGCTCAGCCTCGCGCGGCACGATGCGGATGTGCGCACGGAGGTGTCGCCCGGCCTCGGCCGCCCGCCCTATGCCAAGACCCCCGCCATCCAGGCGCTCTACGACCACGCCGCCGCGCTGGCGCGCGAGATCGGCTTCCCGCTGGCGGGCGAGCGCGTGGCCGGCGGCGGCAGCGACGGCAACTTCACCGGGGCGCTGGGCGTTCCCACCCTCGATGGGCTGGGCGTGATCGGCGGCGGGCCGCACACGCGCGAGGAGTTCCTGGAGATCGGCTGCCTCGTGCCGCGCACGCGGCTGCTCGCGCGGCTGTTCGAGACGCTGGGGCCGGGGGTGGCGGGGCTCTAGCCGCGCCGGAACGCCGCGCCGGGATGCGGCGGCGCGAGCCGGTCGCGCCCGAACAGCTTCCGCCGCAGCGTGCCCGGTGCGTAGCGCGTCTTGTAGCGGCCGCGCCGCTGCAGCTCGGGCACCAGGAACTCCACCACCCCGGCGAGGGTCTCGGGCATCACCGCCGAGGCGAGGTTGAGCCCGTCCACCCCCGTGCGGTCCACCCAGTCGAGAAGCTGGTCCGCCACGCCGCGCGCATCCCCCACCAGCACCGGGCCATTGCCGCCGATGGCGGTGAACTCCGCCACCTCGCGCACCGTCCAGGAACGCGCGGGATCGGCGCGGGTGATGTTCTCGAGCGCGGTGCGCATCGCCTCCGTCTCCACCTGCGCCACCCGCGCCTCCGGGTCGAGCGCGGCGAAGTCGAGCCCCGTCCAGCCCGACATCAGCGCCAGCGCGCCGTCCAGGCTGCGGTGGCGCTGATACTCGGCCCAGCGGTCCTCGGCCTCGGCGCGCGTGGCGCAGACGATGGCGGTCAGCGCGGAGAGGATGCGCAGATCCTCGGGCGCGCGGCCGGCCGCCGCCGCCGCCTCGCGCAGCGCGGCCACGCGCGGGGCGATCACCTCCACCGTCGGGCCGCTGACGAAGACGCATTCGGCGTGCCGCCCTGCGAAGCGCCGGCCCGCGCTCGATGTGCCCGCCTGGTAGAGCACCGGCGTGCGCTGCGGCGAGGGCTCGCAGAGATGGATCGCCTCCAGCGCAAGATGCGCGCCCTGGTGGCGGATGGCGTGCACCCGCGCCGGGTCGGCGTAGAGGGTGCGTGCGCGGTCGCGCCGCACCGCGCCCTCCTCCCAGCTCTCCTCCCAGAGCCGGTAGACGACCTCCATGTATTCCTCGGCGAGATCGTAGCGCTCGTCATGCGCGCGCAGCGCGGGCTGGCCCATGGCGCGTGCGGCGCTGGCGAGGTAGCCGGTGACGATGTTCCAGCCCACGCGCCCCTCGGTGAGGTGATCGAGCGTGGACAGCCGCCGCGCCAGCAGGAAGGGCGGTTCATGGCTCAGGTTCACGGTGACGCCGAAGCCCAGATGCTCGGTCACCGCCGCCATGGCCGGGACGACGAGGAGCGGGTCGTTCACCGGCACCTGGGCGGCGACGGCCAGCGCCGTCTCCGGCCCGCCGCGATGCACGTCGTAGAGGCCGAGCACATCCGCGAGGAACACGCCGTCGAACAGCCCGCGCTCGCACAGCCGCGCGAGCTCCGTCCAGTGGCGCAGGTGGCGGTAGTCGGTGCTGCGGTCGCGCGGGTGGGTCCAGAGCCCGGGCGAGACATGGCCCACCGTGTTCATCGTGAAGGCGTGGAGCAGGATGTGGCGATCGGGCATGGCGATGACGCTCCCCGAGGCCGCGGCGTGCGTCAACGGCGCGGGGATTGAGCCCGGGGCGCAACCCGCGCGATGATGCGCCATGCCCGCACCCGCCCCGCCCCGCACCCTGCGCCTCGGCGTCTTCACGCGGCTGCTGGACGAGGCGGAGCCCGCCGAGCGCTACCGCCTCGCCACCGAGCAGATCCGCCATGCCGAGGCGGAGGGCTTCGACTCCGCCTGGGTCGCGCAGCACCATTTCAACGCCGATGAGGGCGGGCTGCCCGCGCCCTTCGTCTTTCTCGCGCAGGTGGCGGCGCGCACCAGCCGCATCCGGCTCGGCACGGGCATCGTCACCCTGCCCATGGAACTCCCCATCCGCGTGGCCGAGGACGCGAGCGTGCTGGACCTGCTCTCGGGCGGGCGGCTCGAACTCGGCGTGGGGCCGGGCGGGAATCCGGCCGCCTTCGCCGCCTTCGGCCTGGACAATGCGCGGCGGCGGGAGGTGTTCGAGGCGCATCTCGCGCTGCTGCGCCAGGCGCTGGCCGGCCAGCCCCTGCCGGGCGGCGACCGCCTCTACCCCGCCCACCCCGGCCTGCTCTCACGGCTCTGGTTCGCCACCTTCTCGGTGGAGGGCGCGCGCGCGGCGGGCGCGATCGGCGCGGGGCTGCTGCTCTCGCGCACCCAGCCGCGCCCGGCGCATGCGCCGCAGGCGTGCCTCGCCGACATCCAGCTCCCGATGATCGCGGCCTATCGCACGGCGCTGCCCGAGGGGGTGGCGCCGCGCATCCTCGCCTCGCGCTCCGTCTTCGTGGCGGAGGATCGCGCGCAGGCGCTGCGCTTCGCCGAGCGCGGGCTCGGCCGCTTCCACCGCCGGCTCGTCGCGCTCGGCCGCGCCGAGGGCGAGCCGCCGCCGGTCGAGGAGATGATCCGCCGGCAGGACGTGCATCTCGGCACGCCCGAGGAGGTGATCGCCTCGCTCTCCGCCGACGCCACGCTGCGGCACGCCACCGAGCTCGCCGTGCAGGTGCATTCGGTGGACCCGCCGCACCCCTTCATCCTGCGCTCCATCGAGCTGGTGGCGCGCGAGGTGGCGCCCGCCCTGGGCTGGCGCCCCGCCCCTGCCCTTCCCGCCGCCCGCGTGGCCTGAACCACCCTGGAGGACCGCACCAGATGGACCTGCTCGACACGCTGCTCGGCGTGACGCCCGGCTCGCCCATGGACCGCATCCGCGCGCGGCGCCCGATCGCCCGCACCCACACGCAGGAGAGCCATCGCGTCCTGCTCACCCCCGACTCGCCAGGCCGCTTCACCGAGGCCGAGCGCTTCGCGGTGGCGGCCTATGTGGCCGCGCTGCACGGCGAGAGCCCCCTCGCGCGGCACTATGCGGCGGGGCTGGCGGCGCGCGCGCCCGAACTCTGCGCGCCCGTCGCGGCAGCCGCCTCCACGACGCGCGCCGACGGCCCGCGCGGCGCCTATCCACCCTGCCCGCTCAGCGCCGAGGACACGCCTGCGCCGGTTTTCGCCCTGCCGCCGGAGGCCGCGGGCGCGCTGGGCCCGCGGCTCGCCGCCGCCTTCGCCCACGCGCATTTCCTGGTGTTCCACCCGCGCGACGCCGCGCCGCAGCGCTTCGCGCCCCTGCTCGCGGCGGGATGGAGCACGTCCGAGATCGTCAGCCTCTCGCAGCTCGTCGCCTTCCTCGCCTATCAGCTTCGCGCCGCCCATGGCCTCGCCGTGCTGGCGCGCCATGTGGGAGACGCCGCATGACCGACGCGATCCTCACCCCCTCCGGCCATCGGGCGCCCGAGGCGTTCACGCGCGCGATGCTGGACTGGCTGCCCTGGCTCGAACCCCTCGCCGAGGAGGCGCTGACGCCGCGCCACATGGCCGCGCTGGTGGACAAGGCGCGCGCGAAATCCGCCTATTTCCGCCTGCTGGCGCATGACCCGGACGCGCTGGAGCACCGCACCCGCACCGACAAGGACATCTTCTACAACACCGAGGGCGGGCTGCCCCGCGCGGAGCGCGAGCTGGCCGCCGCCGCGGCCTCGCGCCTCAACGGCTGCATCTACTGCGCCTCGGTCCATGCGCGCCACGCCGTCACCTACTCGAAGCGCGAGGCGGAGGTGGACCGGCTGCTGGCGGAAGGCGTGACGGCGGATCTCGGCGAGCGCTGGAACGCCATCGTGGAGGCGGCGGTGGATCTCACCGTGACCCCCATCCGCTTCGGCGACGCGCATGTGCATCGCCTGCGCGCGGCGGGGCTGGACGAGGAGGCGATCAGCGACCTCATCCACGCCGCCGCCTTCTTCAACTGGGCGAACCGGCTGATGCTCTCGCTGGGCGAACCCGCGCTGTGAGCCTCAGACGCTGAGATACTGCGCGCGGACCTCCTCGGCCTCCATCAGCGCAGCCAGCGTCCCCTCCCAGCGGATCGCGCCCTTCTCCAGCACGCAGGCGCGGTCGGAGACGAGGCGCGCGAAGTGCAGGTTCTGCTCGCTCAGCAGCACCGTGATCCCCTCGCGCTTGAGTTCGAGGATGGCGGCGGCCATGCGCTCGACGATGACGGGCGCGAGCCCCTCGCTCGGCTCGTCGAGCAGGATGAGGCGCGGGTTGCCCATCAGGGTGCGGGCGATGGTGAGCATCTGCTGCTCGCCGCCGCTCATCCGCCCGCCCGGGCGCGTGCGCATGGCGGCAAGCGGCGGGAAGAGGGCGAAGACGCGCTCCGGCGTCCAGGGCGCGAGGCCCTCGCGCGGCGGCTGGCGGCCCACCTCGAGGTTCTCCATCACCGTGAGCTCGGTGAAGATGCGCCGCTCCTCCGGCACATAGCCGAGGCCCTGGCGCGCGATCTCGAAGGGCTCGCGCCCCGTCACGTCCACCCCCTGGAAGCGCACGCGCCCGCCCGTGGGCCGCACCAGGCCCATGACGGCCTTCATCGTGGTGCTCTTGCCCGCGCCGTTGCGGCCGAGCAGCGCGACCACCTCGCCCTGCGCGGCGGAGAGCGTGACGCCCTGCAGGATGTGCGCGCGGCCGTAATGCGCATGCAGCCCCTCCACCTCCAGCATCAATGCCCCCCGTGGGTGGCGCCGGTGCCGAGATAGACCTCGCGCACGCGCGCATCGGCGCGCACCTCGGCCGGCCGGCCCTCGGCGATGGGCCGCCCGCGGTCGAGCACCAGGATGCGGTCGGCATGGGCGAAGACCACGTCCATGTCGTGCTCCGTGAACAGCACGGCGATGCCCGAGTCGCGGGCGATGCGCGCCGTCAGCTCCATCAGCGCCACGCGCTCGGCCGGGGCCATGCCGGCGGTGGGCTCGTCCATCAGCAGCAGGGCGGGGGCGTTGGCCAGCGCGATGGCGAGCTCCACGCGCTTCAGGTCGCCATAGGCCAGCACGCCGCAGGGACGGGCGGCCTGCGCCTGCATGCCGACGCGCGCGAGAAGCGCCAGCGCCTCGGCCGGATCCTCGCGCGAGACGGGCCGCCAGAGATCGAACAGGCGCCGCCGGTGCGAGAGCAGCGCCATCTGCACGTTCTCCAGCACGCTCATCGAGGCGAAGGTGGCGGTGATCTGGAAGGTGCGGCCCACCCCGCGCCGCCAGATGGCGCGCGGCGGCAGGCCGGTGATGTCCTCGCCCTTCAGCACCACGCGCCCGCGATCCGGGCGGAGCTGCCCGTTGAGCATGTTGAAGCAGGTGGACTTGCCCGCGCCATTGGGCCCGATCAGCGCCACCAGCTCCCCCGCCGCCACCTCGAGCGAGACGCCCGCCACCGCCTGCACGCCGCCGAAGCTCTTGTGCAGATCCTCGACGCGCAGCGTCATGCGCGCCTCTCCGCCGCGCGCTGCGCCGCGCCCGCCAGGCCCTGCGGGAAGAACAGCACCAGCAGCAGGATCACCGCGCCGAGCAGCAGCCGCCACAGCTCGAAGAGCCGCATGAGCTGCTCATGGATCCAGGTGTAGGCCAGCGCGCCGAGGATGGGGCCCGAGAGCGTCTGCACGCCGCCCAGCAGCACCATCAGCAGCGCGTCCACGCTGCGCGGGATGGCCATGTAGGTGGGAAAGACGCTGCCCTTGGCATAGGCGAAGAGCCCGCCCGCGATGCCCGCCGCCACCGCCGCGAGAATGAAGGCCACCCAGCGGATGCGGAAGCCGTCCATGCCGATCGCTTCGGCGCGCAGCGGCGAATCCCGCCCCGCGCGCAGCGCGTAGCCGAAGGGCGCCATGATCGCGCGGCGCAGCAGCAGCGTCGCGCCGAGGCACAGCGCCAGCGCCAGGTAGTAGTAGGCGAGCTTGTTCCGCGCCCAGTCGCTCGGCCAGACGCCGAGGATGCCGTTGTCTCCCCCCGTCAGCTCCACCCACTGGAAGGCCGCGGACCAGGCGATCTGCGCGAAGGCCAGCGTCAGCATCGCGGCATAGACGCCCGAGAGCCGCACGCAGAACCAGCCGAACACCACCCCCGCCATGCCGGCCGCGAAGGGCGCGGCGAGCAGCCCCAGCTCCATCGGCGCGGCAAGATGCTTCACCAGCAGCGCCGCGCCATAGGCGCCGAGGCCGAAATAGGCCGCGTGCCCGAAGCTCGCCATGCCGCCCGGCCCCATGATGAAGTGCAGCGAGGCGGCGAAGAGCACCATGATCGCGATCTCGGTGAACACGATCAGCGCGAAATCGCCGAGGAAGGGCGGCAGGAGCAGCGCCAGCGCGAGCGCCGCGAAGCCGAGCGCGCGCAAGGCGGGCGAGGTCGGCGGGTAGGGCGGCTCCACCACCTGCGCGGCATGGGCCGAGGCGGGCGGCCGGCCGAGCAGCCCATAGGGCCTCAGGATCAGCACCACCGCCATCACCAGGAAGGCCAGCACCAGCGTGATCTTGGGGAAGATCAGAATGCCGAAGGCCTGCATCTGCCCGATCAGCAGCGCGGCGAGGAAGGCGCCCGGCAGCGAGCCCAGCCCGCCGATGACGACGACGACGAAGGCCTCGGCGATGATGGCGAGGTCCATCTGCAGGTTCACGCTCTCGCGCGGGAGCTGCAGCGCGCCGCCCAGCCCCGCCAGCACCGAGCCCAGGAAGAAGACGGTGGTGAACAGCATCCGCTGGTTCACGCCCAGCGCGCCCACCATCTCGCGGTCCGCCGTCGCGGCGCGCACGCGCGTGCCCCAGCGCGTGCGGTGGAACAGCAGCCACAGCAGGCCGAGCACCACGGGCCCCACGAAGATCAGGAAGAGCTCGTAGAGCGGGAAGCGCACGCCGAGGATCTCGGTCGCCCCCCGCAGGCCGGGTGCGCGGGGGCCGAGCAGATCCTGCGGGCCCCAGATCATCAGCGCGAGATCCTGCACGATCAGCACCACCCCGAAGGTGGCCAGAAGCTGGAAGAGCTCCGGCGCGCGGTAGATGCGGCGCAGCAGCAGCACCTCGATCAGCATGCCGACGACGCCCACGATCAGCGCGGCCGCCAGCACCCCGCCCCAGAAGCCGAAGTGCCCGCGCGGCAGGCTCGTCACCAGCGTCCAGGCGAGATAGGCGCCGAGCATGTAGAGGCTGCCATGCGCGAAGTTCACGATGCGCGTGACGCCGAAAATCACCGTCAGCCCGGAGGCGACGAGGAACAGCGAGGAGGCGGATGCAAGGCCGGAGAGGCCCTGCACCAGCAGATTCTCGAACAAGCGGCGTTACCCCTGCGGGCGCAGCGTGCGCACCACCTCGTCGGAGGGCAGGTAGTTGCGCCCGTCGGCGTAGCGCCAGTCCACCATCACGCCCCTGCCCTGGCGCAGCGCCGTGCGCCCGACATAGGCGCCGAGCGTGGACTGGTGGTCTATGGCGCGGAACTCCACCTCCGCCTCGCCGAAGGCGGTGGGGAAGCGCAGCCCGCGCATCGCCTCGATCATCCGCTCCGTGTCGGTGGAGCCGGCGCGGCGCAGCATGGCGACGATGGCCGTCACCGTGTCATAGGCCACGACGGAGCCGAGGCGCGGATAATCGTTGAAGCGCCGGCGATAGGCTTCGCGGAAGCGCACATGGCCGGGCGTGTTCAGCTCCGCCCAGGGATAGCCGGTGACGATCCAGTTCTCGGGCGCCTCGTCGCCGAGCGGATCGAGGTATTCCGGCTCGCCCGTCAGCAGCGAGACGACGCGGCGGCGCTCGAACAGCCCGCGCGTGGAGCCCTGGCGGACGAAGTTCGTCAGGTCCGCGCCGAAGGTGACGTTGAAGATGCCCTCCGGATTCGCGCCCGCCAGCGCCTGCACGGTGGCGCCCGCGTCGATGCGCCCGAGCGCGGGGAACTGCTCGGCCACGAAGGTCACATCGGGCTTGGCGCGCGTCAGCAGCTCCTTGAACCAGCGCACGGCGGACTGGCCGTATTCGTAGTTGGGCGCCACCGTGGCCCAGCGGCGGGCGGGCAGCTTCGCCGCCTCCTCCACCAGCATGGCGCACTGCATGTATGTGGAGGGGCGCAGGCGGAAGGTGAAACGGTTGCCGCGCGCCCAGACCAGCGCGTCGGTCAGCGGCTCGGAGGCGACGAAGAGGCGGCGGTTCTGGTTGGCGAAATCCGCGATGGCGAGGCCGATGTGGGAGAGGAAGGCGCCCGCCAGCAGGTGCACCCGCTCGCTGTTCACGAGTTCGCCGGCGTGGCGCACAGCATCCTCCGGCCGGCCGCCGTCGTCGCGGAAGACCGTCTCGATGCGCCGGCCATTGATGCCGCCGGCGGCGTTCACCTCCTCCTGCGCCAGGATCCAGGCGTTGCGGTAGGGCACCAGGAAGGCGGGCTGGGCGGAGTAGGAGTTGATCTCGCCGATTCGGATCGGGCCTTCCTGCGCCCGGACGGCGGGGGCGGCGAGCGTGGCGGCGGCGCCGAGCAGCGCCGCGCGGCGGCGCAGGATCAGGGTCATGGGATGCCTCCTCGTTCCGGCGGCATCCAAGCAAGCGGCCGCGCCGGCCGCAACGGATTTCAGGCCGCCTGGACCAGGCCCCCCATGTCCGCCAGCGCGCGCAGGTGGAAGTCGGTGTCGCCGAAGGCCGCCTCGTTCACGGTGAGGCGCTTGAAGTAGTGGCCCGCGGCATACTCCATGGTCATGGCGATGCCGCCATGGAGCTGGATGCTCTGCTGCCCCACGAAACGCTGGGCGCGGCCGATCTGCGCCTTCACCGCATGCATGTTGCGGCGGCGCTCCAGCGCATCCTCCTCGCGCGCGGCCATGGTGGCGAAGTAGGCCATGCTGCGGGCCTGCTCCAGCGCCACCAGCATGTCGGCGGCCCGGTGCTGCAGCGCCTGGAAACTGCCGATGGGTTTGCCGAACTGCTGACGCGTCTTCATGTAGTCCACGGTCATGGCGTGGACGACGTCCATAGCGCCCACCGCCTCGGCGGCGAGCGCGGCGATGGCCTCGTCCACCACCCGGTCCACCAGGGCGAGGCCGTTCTCGCCCTCTCCCAGAAGGTGGGTGGCGTGGGCGCCGGCGAACTCCACCTCCGCCGCGCGGGTTCCATCCACCTGGCGGAAGCCCCGCACCGAGACGCCCTGGCCCCTGGCGGGCACGAGGAAGACGCCGATGCCCATGCGGTCGCGCTGGCCGCCGGCCATGCGCGCGGTGACGACGAAGTGATCGGCCGTGTCGCCGTGCAGCACCATGCCC
This sequence comes from Roseococcus sp., assembly GCA_046291055.1. Taxonomy (GTDB): domain Bacteria; phylum Pseudomonadota; class Alphaproteobacteria; order Acetobacterales; family Acetobacteraceae; genus Roseococcus. Next base: position 42,060 of record JBKBSR010000001.1, on the reverse strand, counting down.
TTGCGGCCCGAGATCGCCCAGCCGCTGCCGTCCTTCTTCGCCGTGGTCAGCACGTCGAACAGGTCGTAGCGGGACTGCCGCTCCTGCTGGGCGAAGGCCAGCAGCAGCTCGCCCGCGGCGATGTGGCCCACCATCTCCCGCCGCAGCGCGGCCTCCGCCCCGTGGCGCAGGAAGCCGCCGCCCAGCACCACGGTGCTGAACCAGGGCTCCAGCGTGATGTGCCGGCCCATCTGCTCGGCGACGATCATGGTCTCCTCGCCCCCGCCGCCGAAGCCGCCATCCTCTTCGGCGAAGGGAAGCCCGAGCAGGCCGAGCTCGGCATACTGCGCCCAGACCTCGCGGCTCCAGCCCGTCTCGCTCGCCATGTAGGCCTTGCGATTCTCGAAGCCGTACTTGTCCGCCAGCAGGCGGCGCAGGCTGTCCTGCAGAAGCGCCTGGGATTCGTTCAGGTCGAAATCCATGTCGTCCTCACAGTCCCAGGAAGGCCTTGGCCATGATGTTGCGCTGGATCTCGTTCGACCCGCCGTAGATGCTCTGCTTGCGCCAGTTGAAATAGACGCCTGCCAGGCCGAAGGCCCAGTCGGGCGCCACGTCCCACTCGTTGCTGCCCTCCGCGTCCGGATCGCCGTCCACCCAGGCATAGGGGCCGGCCGCCTTCATCAGCAGCTCCGCCACACCCTGCTGGATTTCGGTGCCCTTGATCTTGAGCACGCTGGTCGCGGGGTCGGGCTTGCCGGTCCCGGCGCGCTTCGTCTCGTTGGCGATGACGCGCATCACCGTCATCTCCAGCGCCTTCAGCTCCACCTCCATCTCGGTGATCTGGCGGCGGAACTCGGGATCCTCGATCAGGGGGCGGCCGCCATCCAGCGTCTCGCGCGCGATGGTCTTGAGGCGGCGGATGCGCTCGCGCGAGGCGCCGACGCGCGCCTGGCCGAAGCGCTCGTTGCCGAGCAGGAACTTCGCGCAGTCCCAGCCCTTGTTCTCCTCGCCGACCAGGTTCTCCACCGGCACGCGCACCTCGTCGAAGAAGACCTCGTTCACCTCGTGCCCGCCCTCGATCGTGATGATCGGGCGCACGGTGATGCCCGGGCTCTTCATGTCAATGAGCAGGAAGGAGATGCCCTCCTGCTTCTTCGCGTTCGGATCGGTGCGCACCAGGGTGAAGATCCAGTCCGCGTGCTGGGCCAGCGTCGTCCAGGTCTTCTGGCCGTTCACGATGTAGTGGTCGCCGTCCCGCACCGCGCGGCACTTGAGCCCGGCGAGGTCCGAGCCCGCGCCGGGCTCGGAGAAGCCCTGGCACCACCAGTCGTCCAGGTTGGCCATGCGCGGCAGGAAGCGCTTCTTCTGCGCCTCCGTGCCGAACTCGATGATGACCGGCCCGCACATGTTCACGTTGAAGGCGAGCGGCTGCGGCGCGGGCCACATCTGCAGCTCCTCGCGGAAGATGTACTTCTGCGCGGGGGTCCAGCCGGGGCCGCCATGCTCCACCGGCCATTCCGGCGTTGCCCAGCCGCGCGCGTTCAGCTTGCGCTGCCACTCCACCACCATCTGCTTGGTGGGGGATTTGCCGGCGATCATGTGCCGGCGCGTCGCCTCGGGGCATTCGGCGGCGAGGAAGGCGCGCACTTCCTCGCGGAAGGCGCGCTCGGCGTCAGTGAAGCGGAGTTCCATCTGTGTCGCTCCTCAGGCGGCGCGCTTGGCGTGGAGGCTGGCGAAGCTGCCGCCCTCGGCGGCCAGCTTCTCGATCAGGGCGGCGGGCTTGAGGTTCGCATCGCCCGTGGCCTCGGCGTAGCGCGCGAGCTTGTCGCGCACCGCCTTGAGGCCCATGCGGTCCGCCCAGAACATCGGGCCGCCGCGCCAGGCGGGCCAGCCGAAGCCGTTGACGAAGATCACGTCGATGTCCACCGCGCGGGAGGCGATGCCCTCCTCGAGGATGCGCGCGCCCTCGTTCACCATGGGCAGCAGCAGCCGCTCCAGGATTTCCGCGTCCTCGATCTTGCGCCGCCGCACCTGCATCTTCTCGCTCATGTCGAGGATGAGGCGCTCCACCTCCGGGTCCGGATGGCGCTGGCGCTTCTCGTCGTAGAGATACCAGCCCTTGCCCGTCTTCTGCCCGTACCGGCCCGCGGCCACCAGCGCATCCGCGATGGGCGCCACCGTGCCGCGCGCGCGGCGCACCGCCGCCCCGATGTCGAGCCCGGCGAGGTCGCCGGTCGCGCAGGGGCCCATGGCCATGCCATAGGCCTCCATCACGCGGTCAATGTCCTGCGGCAGCGCGCCCTCGAGCAGCAGCCGCTCGAGCTGGAAGCCGCGCTTGCCCGTCATGCGGTTGCCCACGAAGCCATCGCAGTTGCCGACGACCACGTTCACCTTGCCGATGCGCTTGCCCACGTCCATCGCGGTGGCGATGGCCTCGAAGGAGGTGGCCCTGCCGCGCACGATCTCGAGCAGGCGCATGACGTTCGCCGGCGAGAAGAAGTGCATCCCGAGCACCAGCTCGGGCCGCTTCGTGGCGGCGGCGATGGCGTCGATGTCGAGGGTGGAGGTGTTGGAGGCGAGCACCACGCCGGGCCGCGCCAGCGCATCGAGCTTGGCGAACACCTCCTTCTTCACCGCCATGTCCTCGAAGACGGCCTCGATCACGAGGTCCGCCTCCTTGACCGCGTTCCAGTCCGTGCTGCCGGAGAGGAGCGCGCGGCGCTTCGCATACTCCTCGGCCGAGAGCTTGCCGGAGGCCACGGTGCGCTCCCAGTTCGCCTCGCAGCGCTTGAGCCCGCGCTCCAGCGCCTCGGCCGACTGCTCGACCACCGTGACGGGGATGCCGTGGTTGGCGAAGCTCATGGCGATGCCGCCGCCCATGGTGCCCGCGCCGATCACCACCGCCTTCTTCACCGGCAGCGGGTGCGTTTCGGGCGGCATGTCGGGCACGCGGCTCGCTTCGCGCTCGCCGAAGAAGATGTGGCGCAGCGCGAAGCTCTGCTCGCCGTTCACCAGCTTCGTGAAGATCTCGCGCTCGGTGTTGAGCCCGTCCTCGAAGCTCGAGGTCAGCGCCGCGCGCACCGCGGCCGCGCAGCCTTTCGGGCTTTCCTGGCCGCGCGTGCGCTTGAGCAGCGATGCCGCGAGCGCGTCGAAGGCCGCGAGGTCCGCGCCCTTCACCTTGTCCTCGCGCTTGCGGGCGAGGGTGAAGCTGCGCCCGGCGTTCGCCCGCGCCCACTCCACCGCGGCGGCCTCGAGCGGCCCCTCCAGCACCGCGTCCACGAAGCCGAGCGCCAGGGCCTCGGCCGCCGTCACCGGCTCGCCGCTGACGATCATGCGCAGCGCCGCCTCGCCGCCGATCAGGCGCGGCAGGCGCTGGGTGCCGCCGGCGCCGGGCACGAAGCCGCGCTTCACCTCGGGCAGGCCGAGCATGGCGCCGGGCGCGGCCACGCGCGCATGGCAGGCCAGGGCGAGTTCGAGCCCGCCGCCCAGCGCGCTGCCGTGGATGGCGGCGACGACGGGCGCCTTGCTCGTCTCGATCGCGTCGAACACCTCGGGCAGGGAGGGCGGCTGGCGGGGCTTGTTGAACTCCGTCATCTCCGCGCCGGCCGAGAACATGCGCCCCGCGCCGATCAGCACGATGGCGCGCGCACCCTCGCGCAGCGCGGCGGCGATGCCCTCGTGCAGCCCGGCGCGCACGCCGGTGCGCAGCGTATTCACCGGCGGATTGGCGATGCGCAGGATGTGCACGTCGCCGTCGCGCGCGTGCTCCACGAAGCGCTCTTCGAGCATGGGCGTTCCCCGCTTGTCCTTCCTGGTCGCGGGGAGCATCCGACCGGGCGCGCGCCCCTGTCAACGGGGCGCGGCAACGCCGCTTACAGGGCCACGTCCCGGTTCACGTCCTTGTAGAGCAGGTATTCGCAGACCTCGGGGCCGATGGCGTAGATCTGCTGCGGCACATAGGGCCCCATCCAGACGAAATCCCCGGTCCAGAGCTCGTGCCAGTCGCGGCCGAGGAGCTGCAGGGCCTGGCCCTGCAGCATGACCATGCCGTGCTCCATGATGTGCGTCTCCACGCACCAGAAATGCGCGCCGGGGGCGTAGCACATGATGTTCATCTCGAAGTCCATGGCCATCTCCCGCGTCCCGAGCAGGAGATGGCGCCAGCGCGGCCCGCTGTCCTCGCGCGGCGCGCTGTCGCGGTGGCCGAGGATGACGCGCGGGGCGGGCACGCCCGCCGCGGGCTGGTAGCGCTTGCGCACCCAGATGGCGCGCGCCTCGCCGTCGCCCGCATTGCGCGCGGCATAGGGCAGGCCCTGCGGGACATAGACATAGCCGCCGGGCGCGAGGCGGTGCGCCGCGCCCTCGATGGTCACCTCCAGCACGCCCTGCTGCACGTAGAGGAAGGCCTGCACCCCGTCGTCGACCGCACCCGCGCTGCCCATTCCGGGCGGCAGGATCAGCAGCGCCTGGGCGAAGCGCGCGCCCATCTGCGGCGTGGTCTGGAAACGGACGATGCAGCCCGGCCAGTTCGGCAGCAGGCTGTCCATGATCCCCTCGGGCGGGAAGACGCAGTAGTGCGGCGTCAGGACGGCGCGGTTCTGGCCGAAGATGCCGGGCGGGGGATGGGGGGTCGGGACGCGCATGAGGCCACCTCTCGGGCCGCGCCGCGAGGGCGGGCGGGCCGGGCGGCGGAACCACGCCCGCCGCCAGTGGTCAAGCCGGCGGCGTCAGCCGTCGGCGTCCAACGCGTAGCCGGCCGAGCGGACGGTGCGGATCAGGTCCACCTCGCCCTCGCCGTTGATGGCCTTGCGCAGCCGGCGGATGTGCACGTCCACCGTGCGCAGCTCCACATGGATGTCGCGGCCCCAGACGGCGTCGAGAAGCTGCTCGCGCGTGAAGACCCGGCGCGGGTGGGAGAGGAAGAACTCCAGCAGCCGGTACTCCGTGGGGCCGAGATGCAGGGCGCGGCCGTTGCGCGTGACGCGGTGCGCGTCCTGGTCCATCGTCAGGTCGAGGTAGGTCAGCGACCCTTTGGCCGCGATGGTCGAGGCGCGGCGCAGCAGGGCGCGGATGCGCGCCATCAGCGCCTCGACCGCGAAGGGCTTGGCGATGTAGTCGTCCGCGCCGGTGTCCAGCGCGCGCACCGCGTCCTGGTCCTCGGTGCGGGCGGTGACCATGATCACCGGAAGGTCGCGCGTCGCTGGGCGGCGGCGGATCTGGCGGCAGACCTCGATGCCCGACATGGCGGGCAGCATCCAGTCGAGCAGGACGAGATCGGGCTTGGCCTCGGCGATGCGCAGCAGCGCCTCCTGCCCGTCCGTCGCCTCCTCCACATGGAAGCCCTGCCGCTCCAGATTGTAGCGGAGCAGGGCGAGCAGCGCCGCCTCGTCCTCGACGACGAGGATGGTCGGCTTGCCGCCCCCGTTGAACCCCTCGGGCACGCGTGCGCCTCCCTTGCTCATTCGCCCGGCGGACGCACCACGGCGGAGGCCGACACATCCGCCTTCGGGCGCTCCTCGACGAGCGGCTGGCCCACCACCGCGTAATGCACGCGCTCGGCGATGTTGGTCGCGTGGTCGCCGATGCGCTCCATGTTCTTCGCGATGAAGAGCAGGTGCGTCGCCGCCGTGATGTTCCGCGGATCCTCCATCATGAAGGTCAGAAGCTCGCGGAAGATGCCGTTGTAGATGCCGTCGATGGGCGCGTCGTTGGCCCAGACGGCGTCTGCCTTGGCGGCGTCGTCCTCCACCAGGGCGTCGATCGCGTCGCGCAGGTTCTCCTGCACCAGCTCGGCCATGCGCTCGAAGCCGTTGAGGCTGCCGAGGCCGGGCTGCTGCGCCACCACGATGGCGCGCTTGGCGCCGTTGCGCGCATAGTCGCCGATGCGCTCGAGATCCTGGCTGATCTTCATGCAGGCGACGATGAGGCGCAGGTCGCTCGCCACGGGCTGGCGCAGCGCCAGGAGGCGCACGCAGAACTGCTCGATCTCGCGCTCCATCTCGTCGAGCTGGGCGTCGCGCTGGACCACCTCGGCCGCGAGGTCCGTGTCGCGGCGGATCAGCGCCTCCGCGCTGTCGGCGACCTGGCGCTCCGCCAGGCCGCCCATGCGCGCGATCATCTCGCGCAGGCGCTTGAGGTCGTCCTCGTAGGAGCGGACGATGTGCTGGGGCTGGCCGTTGGGCATCTCTCGGGGCTCCTCAGCCGAACCGGCCGGTGATGTATTCCTGCGTCTTCTGCTCGCGCGGCGAGGTGAACATCTGCGCCGCCGGCGCCACCTCGATCAGCTCGCCGAGGTAGAAGAACGCCACCTGGTCCGCGCAGCGCGCGGCCTGCTGCATGTTGTGCGTGACGATGGCGATGGTGAAGTCGCGCTTCAGCTCGTCGATCAGCTCCTCGATCTTGAGCGTGGAGATGGGATCGAGCGCGGAGGTGGGCTCGTCGAACAGGATCACCTCGGGCCGGACGGCGATGGTGCGCGCGATGCACAGCCGCTGCTGCTGCCCGCCCGATAGGCCCATGGCGTTGGTCTGCAGCCGGTCCTTCACCTCGTCCCAGATGGCGGCGCGGGAGAGCGCCCATTCCACCCGCTCGTCCATCTCCTTCCTGGAGAGCTTCTCGTGCAGGCGCACGCCGAAGGCGATGTTCTCGTAGATCGTCATCGGAAAGGGCGTGGGCTTCTGGAACACCATGCCGATCTTCGAGCGCAGCTCGTTGATGTCCACGTTCGCATCCAGCAGGTTGCGCCCGTCCATCAGCACCTCGCCCGTGGCCTTCTGCCCGGGATAGAGGCTGTACATGCGATTGAGGACGCGCAGCAGCGTGGACTTGCCGCAGCCAGAGGGGCCGATCATGCCGGTCACCTGCCGGTCGGGAAACTCGAGGTTGATGCCCCTCAGAGCCTTGGGCAGCCCCTCGCCATAGACGAAGTCGAGGTTGCGCACCGAGATGCGCGAGACCCGGTTGATCGCCGCCTCCGAGCGGGCCTGCATGCCGCCGAAGCCGGCGCTGGTCTCCGCCACGGGCTGGACCTGGTCGTTCATGGAGAGGGCTCCGCTACTTGCGCTTGCGCAGCGCGATGCGCGCGAGGATGTTGACGAGAAGCACCGTGAGCGTGACCAGCAGCGCACCCGACCAGGCGATCTCGATCAGGTCGGGGAAGCCGGAGTTGGCCTGCTGGTAGATGGAGACGGGCAGGCTGGCCATCGCCCTGGACAGGTCGGTGCTGAGGATGTTGTTGCCGAAGCTGGTGAGCAGCAGCGGCGCCGTCTCGCCCATGATCCGCGCGAAGGCGAGCAGGATGCCCGTGAGGATTCCGGAGAGCGCCGCGCGCCAGGCCACCAGCGTGATCATCTTCCACTTCGGCGCGCCCAGCGCCACCACCGCCTCGCGCAGCGTGTTGGGGATGAGCTGGAGCATGTCCTCCGTGGTGCGCACCACCACGGGGATCACGATGATGGCCAGCGCCAGCGCCCCCGCCATGCCGGAGAAGCCGCCCGTCGGCAGCACGAAGATCTGGTAGATGAACAGGCCGATCAGCACCGAGGGCGCTGAAAGCAGGATGTCGGAGATGAAGCGCACCGCGTAGCCGAACTTCGACCCGCGCGCGTATTCGGAGAGGTAGGTGCCCACCAGCAGCCCTATGGGCGTGCCGATGGCGGTGGCGATCGCCGTCTGGATCAGGCTGCCCACGATGGCGTGGACGAGGCCCCCCTTGGGGAGCGAGTCGTCGCCGTAGCGGGTGGGCTGGAACTCCTGCGTCAGCACGATCCAGTCGAGCGCCACCACGCCGCGCCAGAGCAGCGTGACCATGATGGAGGCGAGGAAGAACAGCCCCACAGCGGTCGCGGCCAGGCAGAACCACCGCACCAGCCCGTCCATGAGCTTGCGGCGGCGGCCCAGCGCGCGCTGGATCCTCACCTCCTCGGGGCTGCGGACGAAGGCGCCCGCGGTCGTCACGCTCATGGCCTGGCCCTCACTTCAGCCGGGGTCGGAGCAGCCAGCGCGAGACCGCCAGCACGAGGAAGGAGATGACGAAGAGCAGGAAGCCGAGGGCGAAGAGCGCCGACTGCTGCAGGCTGCCCGCCAGGCTTTCGGGGAACTCCATGGCGATGACGGAGGCGATGGTCGTCGTCGAGTCGAAGAGCGAGGTGGCGATGCGGTTGGCGTTGCCGATCACGAAGGTGACCGCCATGGTCTCGCCCAGCGCGCGGCCGAGGCCGAGCATGATGCCGCCCACCACCGAGACGCGGGTGTAGGGGATGACCACGCCCGTCATCACCTCCCAGCGGGTCGCGCCCAGGCCGTAGGCGCTTTCCTTGTACACAGGCGGCACCTGCTCGAACACGTCGCGCATCGTGGCGGCGATGAAGGGCAGGATCATGATGGCGAGCACGATGGAAGCCGAGAACAGCGAGGTGCCCGCGAAGTTCGTGCTGTCGAACAGGAAGCCCACCAGCGGGATGGCGGCAAGCTGCTCGCCGAGGGCGAGCTGGATGTTCTTCTGCACGAAGGGCACGACGACGAAGAGGCCCCACATGCCGTAGATGATGGAGGGAACGGCCGCCAGCAGCTCGATGGCGGTGCCGATGGGCCGCTTCAGCCAGCCGGGCGCGAGTTCGGTCAGGAAGAAGGCGATGCCGAAGGCCACCGGCACGGCGAAGACGATGGCGAGCAGCGAGGAGACGACGGTGCCGAGGATGGAGACGCCCGCACCGAACTCCTCGCGCCCCTCGACCGGGTTCCACACCGTGCCCCAGATGAACTCCACGCCGAAGCGCTGGAAGGCCGGCAGACCGCCGATGAACAGCGTGACGATGATCGCCCCGAGCAGGACGAGAACGAAACCGCCGGACCCGATGCACAGGGCCGCGAAGATCTTGTCGCCGGTCTCGCCGACCCTGCGGCGCTGCCCGATCGGCGGGGCGGAGATGGTGCTGGCGGACACGGAACCTCGCAGTTGCGGCGAAAGGGAGGGAGGGGGCGCCCTGCGGCGCCCCCTCCGGAAGAAGCCTCAGGCCGCGGAGCCCGTCCAGATCGGGTTGCCCGAGGGGTCGCGCACCGAGCGCGCCCAGGCGGCGCGGATCAGGTCGTGCGCCGAGTTGGGCAGGGGGATGTACTCGAGGCTGGACGCGATCTGCGAGCCGTTGCGGAAGGCCCAGTCGAAGAAGCGCATGGTGTTGCGGCTGCCCGCCACGCGCTCCGCGACCGGGTTGGTCGGCAGCAGGATGTAGGTGGGCGACGTGGCGGGCCACACATTGGGCAGGGCGAGGTCGATGGTGTCGGGCGCGAAGTTCGGCGCCGTCCAGTCGGCCGCCGCGGCGGTGGCGTTGAAGGTCTCGGGCACGGGGCGGACGAACTGGCCCGCCTTGTTGCGGATCTGCGTGGTGATCATCCGGTTCACCACGGCGTAGGCGTTCTCGATGTAGCCGATGGCCCCCGGGGTGTTGCGGATGATGTTGGAGACGCCTTCATTGCCCCGCGCGCCGTTGCCGAAGGGCCAGCGCACGGAGGTGCCGGCGCCGGGGCCGTTGCGCCACTCCTCGGAGATGCGCGAGAGGTAGGTGGTCCACACCCAGGTCGTGCCCGAACCGTCCGCGCGGTAGCCGACCGAGACGGGCAGGCGCGGCAGGCGCAGATCGCGGTTCAGCTCGACGAGGCGCGGATCGTTCCAGAACTGCACGCGGCCGAAGAAGATCTCGATGATCAGTTCGGGCGTCAGGCGCAGGGCGTTGTCGGCGACACCGGGGATGTTCACCGAGAGCACGACCGAGCCCATCACGGTGGGGAACTGAAGAAGGTTGCGCTCGGTGAGCTGCGCCGTGCTCAGCGGCGCGTCGGAGGCGCCGAAATCCACCGTGCGGGCCGTGATCTGGTTGATGCCGCCGCCCGAGCCGATGGACTGGTAGTTGAGCGAGACGCCGATCGCCTCGCGCGCCGCCGCGCTCCAGCGGTCATAGAGCGGACGGGGGAAGGTGGCGCCGGCACCGGTGATCTGCACCTGCTGGGCGAAGGCCGGGCGCAGGAGGGCGGGGGCGGCCACGCCGGAGGCGGCGAGGGCGAAGAGGGAACGACGGTTCACTGGCGTCTCCGTGCAACAGGGCCCGCGCCCGGGGCGACGGGCGGACGCCGGGCAGTTAGAGGCATGGAAAGACCAGCGCGTTTCACTTTCATGAAGCTTGTGTGACGCATACCAGCTGGCAATTTGTCGAGGGGCACAGTGGCGGGCTTGATCGGGCGCAAGGCGGGAGGCCTCGCTTCGGCGCACCCATCTGAACATGTGGGGTGATTGCCTTCATGACCTCGCGGCCCTCGGCCCCGGGGGGTTGCCGGCGCTGCTGGGCGCCCTCTTCCTGGCCGGGCTGGCCGGCGGCCTCACCCATTGCGTCGGCATGTGCGGGCCCTTCGTGCTCTCCCAGACCGCCGCCATCGCGCCCGATTCCCTTGCCGGGGGCTTGCTGCGCCGCCTCACCGGCGCGGCGCTGCTGCCCTATCACGCGGGGCGGGCGATCGGGTACGGGCTGCTGGGCGCGCTGGCCGGCGGGGCGGGCGCGCTCTTCGCGCAGGCCAGCGGCCTCCGGCTGATCGCCGCCGGGCTGCTCCTGCTCGCCGCGCTGCTCATGCTGGCGCAGGCCTCCGCCCGGCTCTCGGCCTGGCTGCCGAGGATGCCCGCGCCGCCCTTCGCACGGGCGCTGGAGGCGCGGCTTGCGCCCCTGATGGCCGCGCCGACGGGCTGGCGCGGCGTCCGGCTCGGGGTGCTTCTCTCCGCCCTGCCCTGCGGGCTGCTCTACGCCGCCCTGGCCGGGGCGGCCGCCTCGGGCAGCGCGCTCGCCGGGGCGCTCGCCATGGTCGCCTTCGTCGCGGGCACCATGCCCGCCCTGATCGCCCTCGCCTTCTTCGGGCGAGGGCTGCGCCAGTTGCTCCCCAGCGCGGCGCCGGCCGCGGGGGCCGTCCTGTTCCTCCTGAACGCCGCGGTCCTGCTCACCCTCGCGGCGCGGCTCGCCGCCTGAGGCCTTAACGCTCCCTTCAGGTCGGCCGGGGACAAAGCGCCCAGGCCAACCAGAGCGGAAGCGCAGGATGCGAACCCTCAGCGTGACGGGGAGCCTGCCCTCCACAATCGTCGAGAACACGGCGCCTTGGGAGTGGTCGGGCGGCCTTCGGCTCAACAGCAATCCGAACGAGGTGCTCTTCCTCGAAGTGGACGGTTTCGCCGGCAACTTCTTCGACGCGATGCTCAACCGCGCGAACGGCGTGATCACCATCGTGCCCTCCGCGCGCGTGGACGCGGAGTGGTTCAAGTCTATGGGCGTCTCCATGGCGCTCGACCTGCGGCTGCGCTTCTTCATGACGGACGGCACCCAGGCCGTCAGCGACCGCGGCTTCGCCGTCACGGTGGTGGACATCGACGACACGCCGCCCCAGGGACTCGCCTTCCAGACCGGCGGCCAGGTGCGCGCCGACAGGCCGGGCGCCGTGATCGGAACCCTGGCGGTGAGCGATCCGGACACCGCCTCCGGCTTCACCTTCATGCTGGACGAGCAGGACGCCTGGCAGTTCGAGATCGTGGGCAATGTCCTGCGGCTGAAGCAGGGGGTCTCCCTCAGCCTCGCCGATGGGCGCGAGCGCAGCATCATCGTCACCGTCTCCGACGGCAACCAGTCCAGCGCCTTCACCCTCACCTTCGAGGTGCTGCCGGACCCGGGCGTGAGCCGCGAGCCGATCGACTACCTTCTGCCCGGCGTGACCAAGCACGGCATGTCCTGGGCCAGCCCCGGCGTCGTCTCGGGCTATGTGCCGGCCTGGGACGTCGCCTCCATCCGCAAGGAGGGAGGGCTCGTCGGCGTCACGCGCGAGGACGGCAAAGCGGTCTGGTTCGAGGCGCCGGTCATCCTCGACCTCGGCTCGGGCTACATGGATTTCCGCAAGGGCGGCGAGGCGGCCACGGCCTGGCTGATCTGGGACACCATGCTCAACGTCACCCCCTCGGCGCGCATGATGGGCGCCGTGGTCACCGCCATGCGCGCCCATGGCGCCACCGCGAAGGATTTCGTGGACGCCATCATGACCCACTACGCCCAGGGCAAGGCGTACAAGAGCATGAGCGCCTCGGACTTCGTCCGCTCCATCTACTCCAACGCCATCTCCTGGGACATCGGGCAGGACGCGATCAACTGGCACGCGGGGCGGATCAATGCAGGCGTCATCACCCGCGAGCAGTTCATCCTCGACATCGTGGAGTGGCGCCGCGGTCTGGCCGATTTCGAAAGCCGCGCGGAACAGGGCTTCTATGTCCCGCGCAAGCACATGGAGGTGCTGGGCGCCCTGGGAAAGGTCGGGATGGGGCTCGACTTCGGCGCCTGGTCGCTCGGCTGGCAATGGGGGCTCGACGTCGGCGTGTTCGACCTGCGCGGCCTCGCCGCCGAGGTCGTCAAGACGCCCCAGTTCCAGGCGCGCTGGGGGCACATGACCCAGGCCGAGTTCTTCTCCGCCTTCTTCCAGGAGGCGGCGGGCGGGACGCTGAACAGCGGCGCGCTGAACGCCTGGGCCTCCATGGCGCAGGGCGGGCAGGACATGCGCCCCGCCTTCATGGCCGCGGTGCTCTCCAACCTCACCACGGCCAGCGAGTTCCTCTCGCTGCCGCAGGGGCCCGGCTTCGATTCCATCTGGTAGCCGCCCATCCCCGCGGCCGCTGGCATGCGCCTTGTTCCCGCGCAGAGCCGGCACACCGGGCCCCGACGCGGCTTGCCGCGTCCGGTGGCGCCGCCCCGGCCTGCGCGCTGCGGGCGGCATGTCATGCCGCCTGCATCAGGCGGCCGGCGTGCCGGCCTCGACGGCGACGTGCAGCGTCTCGCGCAGCGTCGGCAGTTCGGCCGCCAGCCGCTCGCGCAGGGGCCCGAGGACGGCCGCGGCCGCGTCGCCCTGGCGAAGCCGTGCGGTCGCCTCATCGAAGGCGGCGCGCAGCGGTTCCGCGCCCAGCGTGGCGCTGGCGCCCAGGCCGCGGTGGAACAGGGCGTGCAGGCGCTCCGTGTCGGCCTGCGCCTCCGGCCCCTGGAGTTCGGCAGCGACGGCCTCCAGCTCCGCCATGAACTCCCGCAGCAGGACGGGGCCGGAGGCGCCGAACTCCTGCAGCAGCGCCCGCCCGGGGCCCTCCGGCGATGCGCCGGAGGGCGCGCCGCGGCGCTTCTCCTCACACAGCCGGCGCAGCAGCGCGAACAGCGCCTCCCGGTCGACGGGCTTGGCGATGTGCGCGTCCATGCCGGCGGCCTCGCACTCCGCGATCTCCTCCGGCAGGGCCGAGGCCGTGACGGCGATCACCACCGTGCGGCTCACCGGCCCGGGCAGCGCCCGGATGCGCCGCGTCGCCTCCAGCCCGTCCATGCCCGGCATCCGCACATCCATCAGCACCGCGTCGAAGGCGCCGGTCCGCACCTGAGCCAGCGCCTCCGCCCCGTCCGAAGCGAGCGTGACCTCGTGCCCGGCCGCGGTCAGCATGGCGCGCATCAGAATGCGGTTCGGGGCGATGTCGTCGGCCACCAGCAACCGCAGCGGCGGCAGAGGCGGCGCCGCGTCAGGCGCGGCCGGCTGGGCGGGCGGCAGGCTGGCCGGGCGCAGGGGCAGCTCGATCCAGAAGGTCGCGCCCCTGCCCTCCCGGCTGTCCACGCCGACGCGCCCCTTCATCAGCGCCGCGAGCCGCGCGGTGATGGCGAGGCCGAGGCCGGTGCCCGGACTCTCCGCATCGCCCGCCCGGCCGAGCTGCGTGAAATCCTGGAAGAGCAGATGGCGCTTGGCCTCGGGCACGCCGGGCCCGCTGTCCTGCACCTCGATCCGCACCGTCCCGCCCGCGAGCGGCGCGGCGCGCAGCACGACAAGGCCTCCGCCGGGGGTGAACTTCACCGCGTTGGAGAGCAGGTTCAGCACCATCTGGCGCAGCCGGGTGGCGTCCGCCTCCACCACCTCGGGCAGGCCGGGGGCGCGCTCCAGGCGAAGCTCCACGCCCTTGCGCTGCGCCTCGGGGCCGAGCAGCCCCGCGCAGCCCTCGAGCAGCGCCGGGAGGGGCGTGGGCGCGAGCTCCAGCTCCAGCTTGCCGGCGTTGATCTTGGCGAGATCGAGCAGGCTGTTCACCAGGTCGCGCAGGTGGTGCCCCGCCTCGTGCAGCAGGCGAAGCTGCTCGTACTGCGTCGCCGTCAGGTTGCCGCTGGAGAGCAGGAGCTGCGCGAAGCCCAGGATGGCGTTCAGCGGCGTGCGCAGCTCGTGCGACATGCGCGCGAGGAACATGGTCTTGGCCTCGGCCGCCTGCTCCACCTCATGCATGGCGCGCTTGAGCGCGGTGATGTCGGTGCGGATGCCCACGGTGCCGCCATCGGGCATGGGGCGCTCGGTGATCAGCACCCAGCGCCCGTCGGGCAGAAGGCGCTCGATGGGCGGGCCGTTGGAGCGCCGCCAGGCCTTGAGCTCCCGGATGAACCGCTCGGGATCGCCCTGGAACTGCGGATACTGCCCGTTGCGGATGCCGCCGCGCATGATGTCGTCGAAATGCGCCCCCTCGACGATGTAGGGGGCGGAGGCCGCATAGAGCTCCTTGTAGCGCTGGTTGCAGATGACCAGCCGATCCTCGGCGTCGAACATCACGAAGCCGTCGTTCATGCTGTCGAGCGCGCTTTCCAGCCGGGCGCGCCAGCGCTGCCGTTCCTCCTCCACCCGGGCGCGCTGGCCCAGCGAGAGCAGGAGCAGCCCCGCCAGCGCCACCACCAGCGCCCCGAGCCCCAGCGAGACGAGGATGGCGCGCGTCAACTCCGCCCGCCAAGCGGCCAGGGCCGCGCTGCGGTCCATCGTCACCACCACCGCCATGGCCGGGTAGAGGGTAGGGCGCTCGATGCCCAGCACCGGCTGGCCGTCGAACCGGGAGACCTCGATGTGCGAGGGGGTTCCGCCGCGCGGCAGCCGCGTGCCGATCCGGCCCTCGTCATGCGGCAGCGAGGCGACCAGCGTGCCGTCGCGCCGCTCGAGCGTCACGCGCAGGCCCGAGGGCTCGCCCCCCGCCGCAAGGAGCCCGCCCAGGGCCGAGACCGGAAGTTCGGCCACCGCGGTGAGCGCCCCGACGCCGCGCAGCGTCACCGGCCGGGCGAAGAACACCGACCATTCGCCTGTCATCGGGTTGCGCACCGGCCCGCCGATCCGCAACACGCCCCCGGGAACGCCTGTATCGGCGTAGGCGTCGCCGAGCGGCAGCGGCAGGGGCCGGCGGCGCGACACCGCAAGCGCCGTCGCCACGGGAAGATTGTCCGCCCCCACCAGCAGCAGGTCGCGCACGGCGAAGTTCTGGTTGGCCAGCTCCCGCAGCGGCAGGCTGGCCGCGGCGCCGTCCAGCCGGTTGCCCTGCACCACGGGCTGCAGCAGCACCGGAAGGCCGAGCAGCAGGGAATCCACCTGGAGGAGGTTGCGGTTGATCGCCGCCTCCACCGAGCGCGCGACGCGCGCCACCGTCTCGCGCGCCAGCTCCAGCGCGGCGCGGTGCGACCGCTCCAGCAGCAGCGCCGTGGCCAGCGCCTGGGCGAGCAGGATGGCGGCCGTGGCGGCCAGGACCGCGAGGCGCAGGAGCCGCGCGCTGCGCATCAGGGCCCGCCCGCGCGCACCCCGGTGACGGGGGCGAGCAGCTTGTTCCACACCTCGGCGCACTCCGGCCCGCAGCGGTTGATCCAGCGGGGCAGCACGGTCTCGCGCAGCAGGCGCTCGCGCCGCGCCGAATCGGCGGCGGAGACGGGCACCAGCGTCATCCGTCCGGGCCGCCCGGCGGTGCAGCCCGGCTGGCCCGTGTTGCAGGCCAGCCCCTCGCCGGTCTCGCGCTCGGCCCCCTCCCAGATGTCGCGCTCAAGCTCCGCCAGCGCGCCGCGCAGCAGCGCCCGGTCCGCCTCGCTCAGCGCCTCCCAGGCGCCGCGGCTTGCGCCGAAGGCCGAGAGCCCCCAGGAGATGGCCAGCGCATGCACATGCGTCGTCACCTCGTGCAGCCCGATCGCGTTGCCCGAGAGCGTGCCCGTGATGGCGCATTCGACCACGCCGGCGCGGATGGCGGGCACGATCTCGGCGAAGGGAATCACCACGGGCGCGGCGCCCAGCGCCTCCATCACCTCCGACTGCGCCACCGAGGATGTGCGGATGCGCCGCCCGGCGAGGTCCGACAGGCCCGCGAAGGGCCGGCGGCAGAAGATCACCTGCGCCGGGTAGGTGTAGATCGCCAGCAGCTCGACGTCGTAGCGCTCGCGCAGGAGCTGCGCGAGGAAGGGGCGCGCCTGCGCCACGTTCCGGCGCAGGGCGCCGAGGTCGGGGTTCAGGGTCGGCAGATCGGCGATGTTGATCTCCGGCTCCTCGGCGGCGGCGGCGGCCAGCAGCACATTCGCGAAGGGCGCCACGCCGAGGCGCATGAGCGGCAGCACATCGCTGGCGCGAAGCCCCGCCGCGTCGAAGGGGATGATCTCGGCGGTCAGCCGCCCGCCGCTCAACTCTCGGATGCGGCGCTCCCAGAAGGGCTGCTCGAAGCGCAGATACTGGCTGACATTGGCGAGGCCGCCCATGATCCGCAGATGCACGGGCGATTCCCCCCGGGCCGGCGAACCCGCCGGCACAGTCGCCAGCGCCAGCAGGAGCGCCGCAACCGACCGCCGCCATCCGCCTCGCATCGCCCCCCTTCCACCGCGCCATGGGCGCACGCTCCGCGCGTGGCCCCACTACCTGCGAGTGTGCCAGACGGCGGGGCGGGCTTCCAGAGAGAACAGGCGGGCCGGCCCGCGGCTCAGCGCAGAACGAGATCCTTGTAGGCGTGCCAGGTGGCGTGGCCGATCAGCGGCATGGCGATGATCAATCCGAGATAGAAAGGAATCAGCGCGAGCCCGGTGAACACCACGATCAGCCCGGCCCAGAGCGCCATCGCCTTCCAGTTCTCCATCACCGCCTGGATGGAGACCGTCACCGCCTCGAGGAAGGTCACCTCCGGCCGGTCGAGCAGCATCGGGATGGAGACGGCGCAGATGGCGAAGGTGGCGGCCGCCAGCACGAAGCCGAAGCCCGTGCCCACGACCAGGAAGGGCAGGAGCTGGTCGCTCTGCAGCATGGCCATGGGAAGCTGCGCCAGCGAGGGCGAGAAGTTCAGCCCGAAGAAAAGGGCGAAGAGCAGCCCGGCGATGCGGATCCAGAAGAGATGGATGACCAGCAGCAGCACGCCCATCATCGCGATCTGCACGCCGTTGCGGCGGAAGCCCTGCGCGGCCTCCGCCAGCGTCACGCCCTCGCCCGCGGCGCGGCGGCGGCTGACCTCGTAGAGCCCGGTGGCCAGCAGCGGCGCCATGATGAAGAAGCCCGCGCTGGCCGGCAGGATGGCCCAGGGCGTCTCGAACTCGAACATCAGCAGCGTGAGCAGCCAGCCGAGCAGCACCAGCGCGGCCCCGTAGGCGAGGCTGATGGGCTTGTTCGCCATCATGTCCCGCCAGCCGGCGGTGAGCCAGGTCCAGGGACGGTCGGTGGCGACCTGGCGCACGCGCCGGGTGACGGGAATGGCGGCCTCGGTGCTCTCCGCTTCCATCGGAACCTCCCTCGGGTCTGCGGGTGTGATCCTACTGTTTCGCCGAAACCGGGCGCCAGCGGGTTGATCTCCCTCAAGGACGCTGCGCCGCAGCACTGCTTCCCTTCGCCCATCGCCGCGCGGCCCCGATTCCGCGCGCGCCGAGGAGCGAGGAAGGACACGAGATGGCCACCGCAGCCGCGGCCGCCCATGGGAGCGCCGCAGACAGACCCATGCCGGACTACGTCGAGGGCCCGATCCGCGCCTTCGCCGTCATCACCCTGTTCTGGGGGATCGTCGGGTTCCTGGTCGGCGTGGTCATCGCCGCCCAGCTCGCCTGGCCGCTGCTGAATCTTGACCTCGAATGGACCACCTTCGGCCGGCTGCGCCCGCTGCACACCAGCGCGGTGATCTTCGCCTTCGGCGGCAACGCGCTGCTCGGCACCTCGCTCTACATCGTGCAGCGCACCTGCCGGGCGCGGCTGTTCGGCGGCGAGGAGATGGGCTGGTTCCTGTTCTGGGGCTACCAGTTCTTCATCGTCTCGGCGGCGCTCGGCTACGTGCTCGGCGTCACGCAGGGCAAGGAATACGCCGAGCCCGAGTGGTTCGTGGACCTGTTCCTGACCGTGCTGTGGGTGATCTACCTGGTCGCCTTCACGGGCACGATCATGAAGCGCGAGGAGCCGCACATCTACGTGGCGAACTGGTTCTTCCTCGCCTTCATCATCACGGTCGCGATGCTGCACATCGGGAACAACATCTCGCTGCCCGTCTCGATCGGCAGCACCTGGTCCTATGCGGCGCCGCCGGGCGTGCAGGGCGCGATGATCCAGTGGTGGTACGGCCACAACGCGGTGGGCTTCTTCCTGACCGCGGGCTTCCTCGGGATGATGTACTACTTCATCCCGAAGCAGGCGGAGCGGCCGGTCTATTCCTACCGCCTCTCCATCGTGCACTTCTGGTCGCTGATCTTCCTCTACATCTGGGCGGGCCCGCACCACCTGCACTACACCGCCCTGCCCGACTGGGCGCAGACGCTGGGCATGGTGTTCTCCGTCATGCTCTGGATGCCCTCCTGGGGCGGCATGATCAACGGGATCATGACGCTCTCCGGCGCCTGGGACAAGCTGCGCACCAACCCGGGCCTGCGCTTCTCCGTCACCGCGGTGGCCTTCTACGGCATGTCCACCTTCGAGGGGCCGGTCATGTCCATCCGCGCGGTGAACGGGCTGTCCCACTACACGGACTGGACCATCGGCCACGTGCATTCGGGCGCGCTCGGCTGGAACGGCCTCGTCACCTTCGGCGCGCTCTACTGGCTGATCCCGACGCTCTGGGGCCGGCGCGGCATGTGGAGCACCAGGCTCATGTCCTGGCACTTCTGGCTCGCGACCATCGGCATCGTGCTCTACATCACGGCGATGTGGGTCTCGGGCATCATGCAGGGCCTCATGTGGCGCGCCTACGACGAGCTGGGCTTCCTGCAGTACAGCTTCATCGAGACGGTCGCGGCCATGCACCCCTACTACGTGATCCGCGTGCTGGGCGGCGTGCTCTACCTGGGCGGCGCGCTGCTGATGGCCTGGAACGTCTGGAAGACCATTACCGAGAGCGAGGCCGCGGAGCCCGCCCGCGCGGCGGCCCCCGCCGGCGCGCGCGCCGTGCCGGCCGAGTGAGGGAGCCCACGCGATGCTGAAGAACTTCACCCACGGCACCATCG
This sequence comes from Roseococcus sp., assembly GCA_046291055.1. Classification (GTDB taxonomy): domain Bacteria; phylum Pseudomonadota; class Alphaproteobacteria; order Acetobacterales; family Acetobacteraceae; genus Roseococcus. Next base: position 22,813 of record JBKBSR010000001.1, on the reverse strand, counting down.
AGCGGAACGTCATCCTGCTCGCCGTGCTCTCGCTCATCACCGTCTCGATCGGCGGGCTCGCGCAGATCGTGCCGCTCTTCACGGTGGAGAGCACCATCGAGCGCGTGCAGGGCATCCGTCCCTACACGCCGCTCGAGCTCATGGGCCGTAACATCTACGTGCGCGAGGGCTGCTATGTCTGCCACAGCCAGATGGTGCGCCCCTTCCGCGACGAGCATGAGCGCTACGGCCACTACTCGCTCGCGGCCGAGAGCATGTACGACCATCCCTTCCAGTGGGGCTCCAAGCGCACCGGCCCCGATCTGGCGCGCGTCGGCGGTCGCTATTCCGACGACTGGCACGCGGCGCATCTGCGCGACCCGCGGGCGCTGGTGCCGGGCAGCGTGATGCCGCCCTACGCCTTCCTCGACCGCCCGCTCGACTACCGCAACGTGCAGGAGCATCTGCGCGCCCTGCGCGCCCTGGGCGTGCCCTACACCGACGAGATGGTGGCGAACGCGCGCGCGGACCTCGAGGCGCAGGCCCGCCCCGACCGCGACGCGGCCGGCTTCCAGTCCCGCTACGCCCGCGCCCGCCAGGCCGCCTTCGACGGCAACCCGGCGGTGGTGACCGAGATGGACGCGCTGGTGGCCTATCTGCAGATGCTGGGCACGCTCGTGGACTTCCGCGACGTGACCCCCGCCCAGCTCCGCCAGCAGTGAGGGGGCGGCGATGAGCGAACTGCAACCCCTCTTCTCCACCCTCTGGGTCGTCTGGTTCTTCCTGCTCTTCGGCGGGATCCTGATCTGGGTGATGCGCCCCTCGCGGCGCGAGGAATGGCGCCGGCGCGGCCAGATGATCTTCCGCGACGAGACGAACGGCTGAGGAAAGGCAAGACCATGCCGACCAAGATCGAGAAGGACAGCCTCTCCGGCCAGAACACCACCGGCCACGAGTGGGACGGGCTGAAGGAACTCAACACGCCGCTGCCGAAGTGGTGGCTCTACACCTTCTACGCGACGGTGCTGTTCTCGCTGGTGTGGGTGGTGCTCTACCCCGCCCTACCCATCACCGGCGCCACGGGCCTGACGGGCTGGACGGCGCGCGGCGCCCTGCCCGCGCAGCTCGAGCAGGGGCGCGCGCGGATGGAGCCCATGCTCGCGCGCATCCGCTCCGCCACGCCGGAGCAGATCGCCGCCGACCCCGAGCTGCGCGCCTTCGCCATGGCCGGCGGGCGCGTGGCCTTCGCCAACAACTGCGCCGGCTGCCACGGCGCGGGCGGCCAGGGCGCGGCGGGCGGATTCCCGAGCCTCGCCGACGACGACTGGCTCTTCGGCGGCAGCTTCGAGGCCATCCACCACACCATCTCCCACGGCGTGCGCGCCGGCGAGAGCGACGAGGAGCGCGGCATCGCCATGCCCGCCTATCTGGCCACGCAGATGCTCACCCTCGCGCAGATCAACGACGTGGCGGAGCATGTGCTCTCCTTCACCGACCGCGCCACGGACCGGGCCGCGGCCCAGCGCGGCGCCGAGCTCTATGCCGAGAACTGCGCCGCCTGCCACGGCGAGCGCGGCGAGGGAAACCGCGACATGGGCGCGCCCCGGCTGAACGACCGCATCTGGCTCTACGGCGGCGACAAGGCGAGCATCGTGCGCAGCATCTCCTACAGCCGCGCGGGCGTGATGCCCTCCTGGCGCGCGCGGCTCGATCCCGCCACGATCAACATGCTGACCGTCTACGTCCACGCCCTCGGCGGCGGGGAGTAAGGCAGGGGCCATGAACGCGCTTGCGCCGGGCAAGCCACCAGGGAAGGAGAGCGGCGTGTCCTCCACCTCCAGCGAGCCCTCGCTCTACGCCCCGCACCAGAAGGTCTATCCGCGCGCGGTGTCGGGCCCGGTGCGGCGCGTGAAATGGGCGGTGCTGGCGGCGCTGCTCTCGCTCTACTACCTCGTGCCCTGGATCCGCTGGGACCGCGGCGAGGGCGTGCCCGACCAGGCCGTTCTGGTGGACATGGCGCATGCGCGGCTGTTCTTCTTCTGGTTCGAGATCTGGCCGCAGGAGGTGTATTTCCTCACCGGCGTGCTGGTTCTGGGCGCGATCGGCCTGTTCGCCGTCACCTCGCTGTTCGGGCGGCTCTGGTGCGGCTTCACCTGCCCGCAGACCGTCTGGACAGATTTGTTCATGTGGGTCGAGCGCCGCATCGAGGGCGACCGCAACGCCCGCATGAAGCTCGACCACGGCCCGAAGGACGGGCGCTGGTGGCGGCTCAAGATCGTCAAGCACGCCGCCTGGCTCGCCATCGCCATGGCCACGGGCGGCGCCTGGATCATGTACTTCAACGACGCGCCGACCGTGACGGTGGACATCCTCACCGGCCGCGCCTCGCTGAAGGTGTACGGGTTCTTCGCGCTGTTCACCGCCACCACCTATGTGCTGGCCGGCGCGGCGCGCGAGCAGGTGTGCACCTACATGTGCCCCTGGCCGCGCTTCCAGAGCGCGATGCTCGACGAGAACAGCCTCGTCGTCACCTATCGCGACTGGCGCGGCGAGCCGCGCGGCAAGCCCGACGGCCGGCACGGCGACTGCGTGGACTGCAAGGCCTGCGTGCATGTCTGCCCCACGGGCATCGACATCCGCGACGGGCAGCAGCTCGAATGCATCGGCTGCGGCCTCTGCGTGGACGCCTGCGACGACGTGATGGCGAAGCTCGGCCGCGAGAAGGGCCTGATCGCCTTCGAGACGCTCAAGAACCTCGCCGCCTCCCAGGCCGCGACGAAGGGCATGCCCCCGGGGCCGGAGCGGCTTGCCGCCGGCATGGCGGTGCGCCAGCCGCAGAAGGTGATCCGCCCGCGCACGCTGGTCTATGCGGGCGTGCTGACCGCGGTGCTGCTCGTGATGCTCGGCGCCTGGCTGATGCGCGAGACGCTCACCCTCTCCGTGCAGCGCGACCGCGCGCCGCTCTACGTCACCCTCTCGGACGGCGGCATCCGCAACGGCTACACGCTCAAGCTCGCGAACAAGGGCCGCGGCGCGACGCTGCACCTCGCCGTGGTGCTCGAGGGCCCGCAGGGCCTGCGGCTGACGGTGCAGGACGCCGAGCAGGACGCCGCGGGCCGCCCGGTGATCTCGACGCGCGATGACGGCATCACCCAGTGGCGGGCCCTGGTCACCGCTCCGCCGGGCCTGCGCCTGCCCGAGAGCACGCCCGTCACTTTCCGCCTGCTGGACGCGCAGGGGCGCAGCGTGCTCGCCCAGCGCAGCAGCTTCCTGGGGCCCCGCCCATGAGCCGGAGCACCGCCACCCCGCGCCGCAGCGGCTGGATCCCCTGGGTCTTCGTCGGCGGGATGCTCGTGGTGGTCGTCGTGAACGGGGTGATGGTCTGGGCCGCGCTCAGCACCTTCCCCGGCCTCACCACGGGCCAGAGCTACGACCGCGGCCGCGCCTACAATCGGGTGCTGGAGGAGGCCGCTCGCCAGGACGCCCTGGGCTGGACGCCGCGCGTGACGCTGCACGACGGCCGCATCGCGGTGGCGGTGACCGACCGCGAAGGCCGCGCGGTGGAGGGCGTGATCGAGGCGCATCTGCTTCGCCCGCTGGAGGGCACGCGGGTGGAGCTCGGCGCCGCCACGCCGCGTCAGGGCTTCGATCTGCCCCCGCTGCGCCCCGGCCAGTGGGAGTTCCGCGGCACCCTGACGGACGGGCTGGGCCGGCGGCTCGACATCCGCCAGCGGCTCATCGCGCCGTGAGCGTGCTGGGCCGCACCGCCGTCGCCGAAGCCGCGCAGAGCGCGCCGGCCTGCGCGCATTGCGGCGCGCCCGTGCCGCCCGGGGCGGGGCGCTTCTGCTGCGCGGGCTGCGAGGGCGCGCACCATCTGGTGCAGGGCCTCGGCCTCGAGGCCTTCTACAGGAAGCGCGCGATGGCCGCCGGCACGCTGCGCCCCGTCGAGGCGCCGCCCGCCGATTTCGCCGCCCATGCGGTGGAGGAAAGGCCCGGGCTTCACCGGCTGGAGCTGGTCGTCTCCGGCCTCACCTGCGGCGCCTGCGTCTGGCTCGTGGAACAGGCGCTGATGGCGGAACCCGATGTGCGGCGCGCGCGCGCGAATCTCTCCACGCGCCGTCTCAGCCTCGCCTGGGAAGGCCCTGCCGCGCGCGCCAACGCGCTGGCTGCGCTCATCGCGCGGCTCGGCTTCCGCGTCGCGCCCTTCTCCCCCGCCTGCCTGCGCGCGAGCGAGGACGCCGAGGGGCGGGAGCTGCTCCGCGCGCTTGGAATCGCCGCCTTCGGCGCGATGAACGTGATGCTCGTCTCCGTCCCCGTCTGGGCCGGCATGGACATGGGCGAGCAGACCCGCCACCTCATGCACTGGCTCGCCGCGCTGATCGGCATGCCCACGGTGCTGGTGGCCGGCATGCCGCTCTACCGCGGCGCCTGGCGGGGCCTGCGCGCGGGGCGGCTCAACATGGACAGCGCCGTCTCGCTCGGCGTGCTCGCCACCACCGCCATGTCCTTCTCCGAGACGCTGCGCAACGGGGAGTACACATGGTTCGACGGCGCGACGGCGCTGCTCGCGCTCATGCTCGCGGGCCGGCTGCTCGACCGCGCGGCGCGGCGGCGCGCGCGGCAGTCGGTGGCGGAGCTGCTGGCGCTGCAGGAGGGGCAGGTGCAGGTGCTGGGCGCCCCCGCCCCGGTGCCGGTGGAGCGCGTGGCGCCCGGCGCGCGCATCCTGGTCGCGGCCGGGGAGCGGCTGCGCCTCGACGCCGTGCTGGAGTCCGAGGAGGCGCTGCTCGACACAGCCGCCACCACGGGCGAGAGCCTGCCGCGGCGCTTCTCCCGCGGCGAGGCGCTGGCGGCGGGCGGCGTGAACATGGGCGCGCCCTTCGTCGCGCGCGTCACGGCCCGCGCCGCCGAGGGCTCGCTCGCCGCGATGGGGCGGCTGATCGAGCGCGCCGAGCAGGCGCGCGGCCGTTTCCCCGCTCTGGCCGACCGCGCGGCGCGCATCTATGTGCCCTTCGCCCACGCCGTCGCGCTGCTCACCTTCCTCGGCTGGTGGTGGCTCGGTGGCCTGCCCTGGCAGGCGGCGCTGGTGCCGGCCGTGGCGACGCTCATCATCACCTGCCCCTGCGGCCTCGCGATCGCCGTGCCGGCGGTGCAGGTGGTGACCTCCGGCGCGCTGTTCCGGCGCGGCGCGCTGGTGGCCTCCGCGACCGCGCTGGAGCGGTTGGCCAGCGCCGACCATGTGGTGCTCGACAAGACGGGCACGCTGACCGAGGGCCGCCCGCGCCTGCTGCCGGGAGACTGGACGGAGGAGGATCTCCGCGCGGCGGCGAGCCTCGCGCGGGCGAGCCGCCATCCGCTCGCCCAGGCGCTGCTGCGCGCCTGCCCCGAGGCGCCGGCCGCCGAGGGCGTGGCGGAGACGCCGGGCCAGGGCCTTTCGCTCGGCGCGGCGCGGCTCGGCGCGGCGGGCTTCTGCGGACTGCCGCCCGATCCGCGCGGGATGAGCCTGCACTTCACCCGCCCGCGCCATACGCCGGTGACCTTCCGCTTCGAGGATTCGCTGCACGAGGACGCGGCCGCCGCCGTCGCCGCCTTCCGCGCCGCCGGGCTCGGGGTGGAGCTGCTCTCGGGCGATGCACCGGAGGTGGTGGGCCGTGTGGCGGCCGAGGCCGGCATCGCGCTCTGGGAGGGCGGCGCCAGCCCGGCGCGCAAGGCCGCGCGCATCGCGGAACTCGCCGCGCAGGGGCGGCGCGTGCTGATGGTGGGCGATGGCGTGAACGACGCCGCGGCGCTGGCTGTCGCCCATGTCTCCGCCGCCCCCGCGACCGGCATGGACGTGGCGCAGGCGGCGAGCGACTTCGTGCTGCAGGGCGGCGGGCTGCTGCCGCTGGCCGATGCGGTGCAGCGCGCGCGCCGCGCCCAGCGCGTGGCGGCGCAGAACATCGGCTTCGCCCTGCTCTACAACATCGTGGCGGTGCCGGTGGCGATCGCGGGCTACGCCACGCCGCTGATCGCGGCGCTGGTCATGGCCTCCTCCTCGCTCGCCGTCATCGGCAATGCGCTGAGGCTCGAAGCCGGAGGGCGGCGCTGATGGACATCCTGGTCTGGCTCATTCCCGCCGCGCTGGCGCTCGGGCTCATCGGCCTCGCGGCCTTCCTCTATGCGCTCCGCTCGGGCCAGTTCGAGGATCTCGACGGCGCGGCCGCGCGAATCCTCTTCGACGACGACACCCCCGGGAAGAAAGGACCCCGCTGATGCCCGTCTCCTCCGTCCTGTTCATGGTCCTGGCCGCGGCGATGGTGCTGGTCGGCCTGCTCATCATCGCGGTGGCCGAGGGCTACCTCTACGCCTGGGGCATCATGCTCGCCGCCTTCGGGCTGTTCTACGGCTACGGGATCGTGAAGCGGCACTTCGACGCGAAGGACCGCGCGGCGCATTGAGCCTGCCGGCGCGCCCATCACCGCGCTGAATGGGCGCGATCGCGCGCGCGGCATGGCGCGGGCCGCGGCGGCCCGCTATCTGCCGCGTGACAGGGGCCACAAGCCGGCCCCGCGGGATCACGACCATGATCGACATCCGCCCCTTCGCCAGCCTCGGCGGCGCCGATTTCGGCTGGCTCAAGGCACGCCACCACTTCTCCTTCGGCCATTACCAGGACCGCGCGCGCATGGGCTGGGGCCGGCTGCGCGTGTGGAACGACGACGAGATCGCCCCCGGCACGGGCTTCGACCCGCACCCGCACCGCGACATGGAGATCATCACCTATGTCCGCGAGGGGGCGATCACCCACCGCGACAGCATGGGCAATGAGGGCCGCACCGAGGCCGGCGACGTGCAGATCATGTCGGCCGGGACGGGCGTGGTGCACAGCGAGTACAACCTGGAGCCCGGCGCCACGCGCATCTTCCAGATCTGGATCATCCCGGACCGCGCCGGGGCGAAGCCGAACTGGGGCGCCAAGTCCTTCCCCAAGGCCGGGCGCGAGGCGCGCTTCGAGGTGCTGGCCGGCGGCCGCGCGGGCGACGCCGAGGCCGGCGCCCTGCCCATCAACGCCGACGCGGCGGTGATGGCCGCCACCCTGGCGGCGGGGCAGGAGCTTCGCCAGCCGCTCGCCGCCGGGCGCGCCGCCTATCTCGTGCCGGCCCGCGGCCGCGTGACGGTGAACGGCGCGGCGCTCTCGGCGCGCGACGGCGCGGCGATCCGCGACGAGGCGGAGCTCCTCATCCGCGCCGAGGAGGAGGCCGAGCTGGTGCTGGTGGAGGTGGCGGCCTGACACGGCCCCACCATCCCCTTCCCGCTCACCGCCGCGCCTGGGCGCGGAGATCGGCGATGGTGGCGCGGTTCGTCACCTGCTCCGGGTTCATCCGGATTTCGATGAGGGCGGGCTTGCCGCTGGCGGCGGCGCGGCGATAGGCGGGCACGAGATCCTCGGTGCGTTCCACCACCTCGCCATGCCCGCCGAAGGCCTCGATGAACTTCGCGAAGTCCGGGTTGGTGAGCTCCGTGCCGGAGACGCGCCCGGGATAGGTGCGCTCCTGATACATCCGGATGGTGCCGTACATCCGGTTGTTGAACACGAGGATGATCGGCGCGACGCCGTGGTGGAAGGCGGTGGCGATCTCCTGGCCCGTCATCAGGAAGCCGCCATCTCCGACGAAGCAGATCACCTGCCGCCCCGGCTGCACGATGGCGGCGCCGATGGCCGCGGGCACGCCATAGCCCATGGCGCCGTTCGTGGGGCCGAGGAAATCCTGCCCCTCCTTCACATGCATGAAGCGCGTGGGCCAGGTGGCGAAGTTGCCGGCGTCGGTGGCGAAGATCGCGTCGGCCGGGAGTTCCTTCTCCAGCGCCTGCAGCGCGCGGGCGAGGTTGAGCGGGCCCTCGTAGTCGGGCGCCACGGCCTGCGCCTCGCGCGCGGCGCGCACCTCCTGGCGCCAGGCGCCCCAGCGCGGCGCCGCCAGGCGCTGCCCCGCGATGGCGAGGGCGAAGGCGTTCACGTCGCTGGTGACGCCGAGCGCCACGCGATAGACGCGCCCGATCTCGCTCTGCTCCGGATGCACATGCACGATGGGCGTGGCGCCGGCCATGTCGAGCAGCGTGTAGCCCTGGCTCACCGGCTCGCCGATGCGCGTGCCGATGGCGAGGATCAGGTCCGCCTTCTTCGCTGCCGCGACGAGCCCGGCATCCGCGCCCACGCCGAGATCGCCCGCGTAATGCGCGCTCGTGCCGTCGAACAGGCCCTGGCGGCGGAAGGCGACGGCCACAGGGATGTCGTTGCCCACCAGGAAATCGCGAATGGCGGCCTTGCCGGCCGCGCTCCATCGGCTGCCGCCGAGGATGGCGAGCGGCCGCTCGGCCTTGGCCAGCAGCGCCATCACCTCGGCGATGGCCTCGGGCGCGGGGTGGGCGGGCAGCACGCGCTGCGGGCCGATGTCCGGCACGGCGACGCGCTGCTTCTGCATCTCCTCGCTGATGGCGACGACGACCGGGCCGGGGCGGCCGCTCACCGCCACGTCGAAGGCGTGCGCCATGAGCTCGGGGATGCGGCGCGCGTCGTCGATCTGCGTCACCCACTTCGCGAGCGGGCTGAACATCCGGCGGTAGTCCACCTCCTGGAAGCTCTCCCGGTCCGTCTCCTCCACCGGAATCTGGCCGACGAGCAGCACGAGCGGCGTGGAATCCTGCATCGCCACATGCACGCCGATGGCGGCGTGGCAGGCGCCAGGGCCCCGCGTGACGATGGCCACGCCAGGCCTGCCGGTCAGCTTGCCCTGCGCCTCGGCCATATGGACCGCGCCGGCCTCGAAGCGGCAGGTGATGAGCTGGATGCGGTTGCGCACGGCGTAAAGGCCGTCCAGCAGGTCGAGGTAGCTCTCGCCCGGCACGGCGAACACATGGCTCGCGCCGTTGGCCACCAGCGCATCGGCCAGCAACTGCCCGCCGCTGCGTTCCTGCATCCCCTTCGCCATGCCGGCTCTCTCCCCCAAGGCTTGCGGGGGGGAAACTAGATCAGCGGGGCGGGCGCGTCACTCCGCCGGGGCGGGCTGGCCGCCGCCCTTCTTCGCGTATTTCGCCGCCTCGTCGCCGACCGCCGGTGCGCGGGCCTCGAGATCGCTCAGCGCGCGCTCGATGTGGCCGATGGGCTTGGTGAAGCGCGCGAGCATCACGTAGAGCGCGGGGATGGCGTACAGCGTGACGAAGGTGGAGAGGCTGATGCCCCCCACGATCACCACGCCGAGCGCCATGCGGCTCTCGGCCCCCGCGCCCGTGGCCATGGCGAGCGGCACGGCGCCAAGCACGGTGGCGATGGAGGTCATCAGGATGGGGCGCAGGCGCACCACGCTCGCCTCCAGCGCCGCGTCGAAGATGGAAAGCCCGCGGTCGCGGAGCTGGTTGGCGAACTCCACCACTAGGATGCCGTTCTTCGCCATCAGCCCGATCAGCAGGATCATGCCGATCTGCGAGAAGATGTTCAGCGTCTGCCCCGTCAGGTGCAGGGCGAGCAGCCCGCCCGTGACCGCGAGCGGGGTGGAGAGCAGGATGATGAAGGGGTGGATGAAGCTCTCGAACTGCGCCGCCAGCACGAGATAGACGACGATGAGCGCGAGCAGGAAGGTGACGTAGAGAGCCGAGGAGCTGTCGCGGAACTCCAGCGACTGGCCGCGGTAGGAGATGCGCGCCTCCGAGGGCAGCACCTCGGCCGCGATGGCGTCCATGAAGTCCAGCGCGTCGCCCAGCGCGTAGCCGGGGGCGAGCGAGGCGGTGATGGTGATGGCGCGCACGCGGTCGGCGCGCGAGAGCTGCTGCGGGCGCGCGCGCTCGCTCAGCACCACCACGTTGGAGAGCGGCACGAGGCCGCCCGCCCCGCGGATGAAGATGTTCTCGAGGTCGTAGGGCGTGGCGCGGTTCGTCTCGTGCGCCTGCAGCAGCACGCGGTATTCCTGGCCGCCGTCCACATAGGTGCCGACCTCGCGCGAGCCGAGCATGGTCTCGATGGTGCGGCCGATGGCCTGGATGGAGATGCCGAGCTCCGCCGCCTTGCGCCGGTCCACGTCCACGCGGATTTCCGGCTTGGTCTCGCGAAAGTTGGAGTCGAGGTTGAGCAGCCGCGGGTTCTGCCGCGCGCGCTCCAGGAAGGCGTCGCGCCACTCCACGAGCGTCGCGTAGTCGGGCCCGCCGATGACGAACTGGATGGGCGGCTGGAAGCCGGACTGGCCGAGCGATGGCGGAACCAGCGTGAAGGCGCGCACGCCCGGCATGGCGGCCACGCGCGGGAAGATCTCGGCGGCGATGGCCTGGGCCTTGCGCTCGCGCTCGTGCCAGGGCGCAAGGCGGATGAAGACGTTCGCCACATTGCCGATGGGCGGGCGCTGGAAGCCGCCCATGGTGGCGAAGACCGAGGCGGCCTCGCCGCGCGCCACGTATTCGGCGCCGATCGCCTCGGCGCGCAGGGCGTGCTCGCGCATGTAGTTCGGGTTGGCGCCCTCGGGGCCGGTCATCGGGATGATGACCACGCCGCGGTCCTCGGTCGGCGTGAACTCCTTGGGCACGACGTTGAACAGGATCAGCGCGAGGCCCGAGAGCGAGGCCGCCAGCCCGAGCGTGATGATCGGCGCCTTCAGCGCCCCGCGCAGGGTCCAGCGGAAGCCCTCGTTCATGTAGTGGAAGATCGGCTCGGTGCGGCGGATGATCCAGCTGTGGCCGGAAGCCGGGGTCAGCAGCTTGCTGCACATCATCGGCGTGAGCGTCAGCGCCACCAGCCCCGAGAAGGCCACCGAGGCGGCGAGCGCGAGGCCGAACTCGGTGAACAGCCGCCCCACATTCCCCTCCATGAAGGAGAGCGGCACGAACACCGCGATCAGCACCAGCGTGGTGGCCAGCACCGCGAAGGCGATCTCGCGCGAGCCGCGCAGCGCGGCGAGCAGCGGCTCCTCCCCCTCCTCGATGCGGCGATGGACGTTCTCCAGCACCACGATCGCATCGTCCACCACGAGGCCGATGGCCAGAACGAGGCCGAGCAGCGTGAGGATGTTGAGCGAGAATCCCATCGCCGCCATCGCCGCGAAGGAGGCGATGATGGAGACCGGGATCGCCACCGCCGGGATGATGGTGGCGCGGAAGCTGCGCAGGAACAGGAAGATGACTCCCACCACGAGGGCGAGCGCGATCATCAGCGCGTGCTGCACCTCGTAGATGGACTGGCTGATGAACAGGCTTTCGTCGAAGCCGTAGGTGACCTGCATGCCCTCGGGCAGGGAGGGGACGATGCGCGCCACCTCCGCCTTCACCCCGTTGGCCACCGAGAGCGTGTTCGCCGTGCTCTGCCGCAGGATGCCGAGGCCGATGGCCGGACGGCCGTTGATGCGATACTCGCCGCGCGTGTCCTCGGGCGCGATCTCCACCGTCGCGACGTCGCCCAGCAGCACCTGCGCCCCCCCCTGGCGGGCGACGACGATGCTGCGGAACTGTTCGGGGCGGTTCATGCGCGTGTCGGTGCGCACCGTCAGCTCGCGCTGCAGGGAGTCGAGCCGCCCGCCGGGCAGCTCCACGTTCTCGCGGCGGATCGCCTCCTCCACGTCCTGCACCGTCAGCCCGCGCGCGGCGAGGGCCTGGCGGTCGAGCCAGATGCGCATGGAAAAGCGCCGCTCGCCCTGCACGATCACCTGCGCCACCCCGTCCACGATGGCGAGGCGGTCCAGCATGCGCCGGCGGGCGATGTCGGTGATCTCCATCCCCGAATGGCGGTCGGAGGAGAGGGCGATCCAGAGGATGGGGCGGCTGTCGCCGTCCTGCTTCTGCACCACCGGCTGGTCGGCGGCCTCGGGCAGCCGGTTCAGCGCGCGCGCCACGCGGTCGCGCACGTCGTTCGCCGCCGCGTCCACGTCGCGCGAGAGGTTGAACTCGATCACCACCTGGCTGCGCTCGTCGCGCGACTGCGAGGTGATGGTCTTGATCCCCTCGATGCCGGCCACCGCCGCCTCGATCAGTTCGGTGATCTGGGTGTCCACCACCGCGGCCGAGGCGCCGATGTACTGCGTCGTCACCTGGATGATGGGCGGGTCGATCTGCGGCAGTTCGCGGATCGGCAGCCGCATGAGCGAGGCGAGGCCGAGCACGATCATCATCAGGCTGACCACGGTGGCGAAGACCGGGCGCTTGATGGAGAGGTCGGAGAGGATCATGCGCGGCGGGCCTTCAGCTCGTCGGGCGGGTCATGGTCTCGGTCACGCGCACGGGCGCGTCGGGGCGCAGGCGCTGCAGGCCGCGCACCACCACCTGATCCCCGGCCGAGAGGCCCTGGCGGATTTCCACCTCGCCCGGCAGGCGCAGGCCGAGCGCCACCTCGACGCGGCGCGCGCGCCCCTCGCGAATGGCGTAGACGTAGTTGCGCTCGCCCACCGGATCGAGCGCCTCCTCCGGGATGAGAAGCGCGCTCGGGCGGCTTTCCAGGGTGAGTTCCACGGTGAGGAACAGGCCGGGCTTCAGCGCCTCGTCCGGGTTCTCGAACTCCGAGATGAGGCGGATGGTGCGGGTGGCCGGGTCGATGCGCGTGTCGATGATCGCCACCCGCCCCTCGAAGCGCCGGTTGCCGTAGGCGGCGCTGCGCGCGATCACGCGGGCGCCGGGCTGCACGCGGGCGAAATGCACCTCGGGCACCGAGAACTCGACGCGCACCCGGCTGATGTCGTCCAGCGTCGTCACCGCCGTGCCGGGCTGGATCAGCGCGCCGGGGCTCACCTGCCGCAGCCCCACGCGCCCCTCGAAGGGCGCGACGAGGCGCAGCTCCTCGATGCGGGCCTGGGTCTGGCGCACGCGGCCCTCGGCGGCGCGGGCCAGGGTCTCGAGCTCGTCCACCCGGGCCTGGGCCACCGCCTGGCCGGCCGGCAGGGCGCGGGCGCGGGCGAGCTGCTGGCGCGCGTTGTCGAGGGCGGCGCGCGCCTGGTCGAGCTCGGCCTGGAGCGCCGCGGAGTCGAGCTCCAGCAGCACCTGCCCCTCGCGCACGCGCTGGCCCTCCTCGAAGCGGACGGCGGTGACGATGCCGGCCACCTTGGTGGTGATGGTCACAGCCTCGCGCGCCCGCACCGTGCCGACGCTCTCGATGCGCTCCACCACCTCGCCGGTGCGGACAGGCGCGACCACCACGGGCACCTGCCCGCCCGGCGGGCCGCCGCGCGGCGCCTGGCGCTCGGCCGGCGCCTCCAGGCCGAGCAGCGCGAGCGGCCGCGGCACGCCCCATTTGTCCGCCTGGCTGTGCCAGGCGTAGGCGCCGCCGGCCAGCGCCGCGAGAATGCCGAGTTGAACCACGACCCGCATGGGAGCCCCCGCAGGATGATGTCGCGGTTGTGGCGACGGGCTTGCCCGCGCGCAAGCCCGGTTCACCCCCCTTGTTACGAAACGTCACCATCCGGCACGCGCAGGCAGCGCGCGCGCCGGCCGGGAGAGGGCGAGCGCATGGCCGGCACCCCGGCGAGGCAGGCATCCTCCGCATGCGGGCAGCGCGGGTGGAAGGCGCAGCCCGTGGGCGCCACGTCGAGCAGCGGAGGCGCGCCGGGAATGGTGGTGAGCCGCCGCCCGCGCATCCCCGGATGCACGGTGGCGCCGAGCAGCCCCTGCGGATAGGGGTGCAGCGGGCCGGCCATCAGCGCGCCCACCGGCCCCTCCTCCACCACCCGGCCCGCATACATCACGGCCACCCGGTCCGCGATCTCGCCCGCCACGCCGAGGTCATGGGTGACGAAGATCACCCCCATGCCCAGTTCCCGCTGCAGCTCGCGCAGCAGCAGCAGCACCTGGATCTGCACCGTGGCGTCCAGCGCGGTGGTCGGTTCGTCGGCCAGCAGCAGCTTGGGCCGGCAGGCGAGCGCGACCGCGATCATGGCGCGCTGGCGCAGCCCGCCCGAGAGCTCGTGCGGATAGGCGGCGAGGCGGCGCTTCGCGGAGGGGATCTGCACCAGCTCCAGCAGTTCCAGCGCCCGCGCCTCGGCCGCCTGGCGCGAGGCGCCCTCGTGCCGCTGCACAGTCTCGGCGATCTGCCGGCCGATGGTGAAGACGGGGTCGAGCGCCGTCATCGGCTCCTGGAAGATCATCGCGACCTCGCCGCCGCGGAAATCGGCCAGCTCGCGCTCGTTCATCGCGGCGACGTCGCGCCCCGCCACCTCGATGCCGCCGCTGATGCGCGCGAAGCGCGGCAGGAGGCGCATCAGCGCGCGCATGGTGACGGATTTGCCCGAGCCGGATTCGCCCAGGATGCAGAGCACCTCGCCGGCGGCGAGGTCGAGGTCCACCCCGTTCACCGCATGCACCGTGCGGTCCCGCGTGGCGAAGGTGACATGGAGGTCGCGCAGGCGCACCAGCGGGCGCGCCGCCGCGGCGGCCGGGGCGGAGGGTCGGTCGAGCGCCGCGCTCATGCCGCCCTCTCCAGCGGCATGCCGGCCTTGGAGTGCCCGCTGCCGGGATCAGCCATGTGGCAGGCCGCCACATGCCCCTCGCCCAGCGCGGCCATGCGGGGCTTCCGCGCGGCGCAGACCTCCTCGGCGTGCGGGCAGCGGGTGCGGAAGCGGCAGCCCGAGGGCGGGTTCACCGGGTTGGGCGGATCGCCCGTCAGGGGCGGCTTCGTGCGACGGCGGGCGGGGTCCATGGAGGGGCGCGAATCGAGCAGGGCCTGGGTGTAGGGATGCGCCGGGCGGTCGTAGATCGCCCCCACCGGCCCCATCTCGGCCACCTCGCCCAGATACATCACCAGCACGCGGTCGCTGATGTACTGCACCACGTTCAGGTCGTGGCTGATGAACACATAGGTGAGGCCGAAGCCCTCCTTCAGATCCACCAGCAGGTTCAGCACCTGCGCTTCGACCGACTTGTCGAGGGCGGAAACCGGCTCGTCCAGGATCACGAGGCGCGGGCGCAGCGCCAGGGCGCGGGCGATGTTCACGCGCTGGCGCTGCCCGCCGGACAGCTCATGCGGGTAGCGCCGCGCGAAGCTCTCGGGCGCGAGGCCGACCGCGGCCAGCAGCTCCCGCGCGCGCTGCACCGCCTCGCCCGCCGGCAGGCCGTGGACGCGCGGGCCGAAGGCGATGCTCTCCTCGATGGGCAGCCGGGGGTTGAGCGAGGCGTAGCTGTCCTGGAACACCATCTGCACCTGGCGGCGGTAGTCCCGCAGCCCGATGCCGCCGGCCTGCTCGCTCTCGCCCACCGGCTCGCCGTCGAAGATCATGCTGCCGGCGTCGGGCTCCATCAGGCGCATGAGCAGCCGGGCGGTGGTGGATTTGCCGCAGCCGCTCTCGCCCACGATGCCGAGCGTCTCGCCCTTCGCCACCGCGAAGCTCACCCCGTCCACCGCCCGGACCACGGCGCGGGTGCGGCCGAACAGCCCTCCCTTGAGGGGGAAATGCTTGACGAGCCCCTCCAGCGCGAGGAGGGGCTGCGCGGGGCCGCCGCGGTCGGGCGCGGGTTGCGGAAGCGTCATGGATGCAGAGTGGGCGCGCGCGGACGCCGCCGCAAGCGCCCCGCCCCGCCCGCGATCGGACGGGCCGCGCCGACCCTGCCCGCTGCGGGTGCAGCGGGCATGGACGCCCGCCCGGCCGCGCGGCAATCTCGCGCCGCGACAGGAGGCGGCGATGCGGGCGATCTTCGTGATGATCAAGTGCGAGATGGGCCAGGCCTACCGCGTGGCCCGCGAGATGGCCGACAGCATCGCCGAGCTGTCCGAGATGCACTCCATTTCCGGCCAGTATGACCTGCTCGGGAAGTTCTACCTGGAGCCCGACCAGGACATCGGCCTGTTCGTGGTGGAGAAGGTGCAGAGCGTGCCGGGGGTGAAGGACACCTACACGCTGCAGACCTTTAACGCCTTCTCCGCCGCGCGGTAGGGCGCGGCGGGGGCAACGTCTTCTCCGCCGTGCGGGGGGGGTCGTGACATGGCGTGGCCATCATCGGGGCGGCGCCGCCGCAATCCTTCCCTCAATCCGCCCCCGGGCAGGGCATAGGATGCCAGCGTCCGGAGGCCCCCCATGCGCAAGCTCCTGCTCCCCGTCCTTCTCGCCGCCGCCCTCGGCGCCACGGCCTGCACCGACCCCTATGGCAATGTGGACCCGGTCGCCACCGGGCTGCTGGGCGCGGGCATCGGCGCCGTGGCCGGGGCGGCCATCGTCGCGGCCAACCAGCCGCGCCATCACCACTGGCACTATGGCCGGCCCGCCTATCACCGGCCGCACTACGCCTGGGGCCACCCGCGCCCGCGCTACTGGTGAGGCGCGGCCTCAGCCGAAGCCGAGGAACCCCTCCATCGCGCTGATCGGCCCCGCAGCCTTCAGCGCGGCGATGTCGGGCTTCGGCCGGCCGAACTCGGCATCGCCGGCGAAGGCCTCCTCCAGCGCCGCCGCCACGCCGAGCACGAAGGCGTCGCCGCCGCGCGGGCCGACGATCTGCAGGCCGAAGGGGAAGCCCTTCTCGTCGAGCCCCACGGGCAGGCTCACCGCAGGATGGCCGGTGAGCGTGACGTAATAGGCCAGCGCCAGCCAGTGGAAGTAGCTGCGCGTGCGCTGCCCGTCGATCTCGGCGGGATAGAGCTCGCGCCAGGGGCGGGGGCTGGTGGTGATGGCGGGCGTGATCAGCACGTCGTGGCGCGCGAAGAAGCGCTGGAACTCGCGGTAGATGTTGGTCTGCAGCGTGGCCGCGCGCGCCTGGTCTGCCAGGCTGTAGCGCAGCCCCTCCGCCACGTTCGCGTGCATGTTCGGCCCGCAGAGCTCGGGGTGGCGCTTCACCCGCTCGCCATGCGCGGCCAGCACGCCCGAGGCGCGCAGCACCTCGAAGGCCTCGTCGCCGCCGGTCACGTCCGGGCTCGCAGCCTCCACCCGCGCGAAAAGGGCGCCGCAGGCCTCGACGATGCGGCGGAACTTGCGCCGCACCACGCCCTCCACCAGCGCGGCGTTGAAATCCTCCGTCGCGGCGAGGCGCAGCGTCGAGAGGTCGATCTGCCGCGGCGGGAAGTAGAGGGCGGGCTCGCCCCGCACCCTGCGCGCATGCAGCGTGTAGGCGAGCGGGTCGCCCGCATCGTCCCCTGCCATGGCCGAGAGCATCAGGCAGAGGTCCGGCACGTCGCGCGCCATGGGGCCGAGCACGGAGAGCACGTTCCATCCATGTCCGCGCCGCTCGTTGGGGACCAGCCCGGCCGAAGGCCGGTAGCCCACGATGCCGTTGAAGGCCGCGGGGTTGCGCAGGCTTCCGCCGGTGTCGGAGCCGGAGGCGAGTGGGACCATGTCGCAGGCCAGCGCCACCGCCGAGCCGCCGGAGGAGCCGGCCGCGTTGAAGGCCGGGTCGAAGGCGTTGCCCGTGGCGCCATAGACGGCGTTGCGCGTGTTCGCGCCCAGGCCGAACTCGGGGACGTTGGTCTTGCCGAGCACGATGCCGCCGGCCTCGCGCAGCCGGCGCACCATGCCCTCGTCCTCGTCCGGCACATGGTCCTTGAAGAGCAGGCTGCCCCAGGTGGTGCAGAGCCCCTTCGTCGCCTCCAGATCCTTGATGCCGAGCGGCAGCCCGTGCAGCGGCCCCAGCCGCTCGCCCGTCATCACCGCGGCCTCGGCGGCGCGGGCGGCGGCGCGCGCGGCCTCGGCGTCCATGGCCGTCATCGCGTTCACCGCGTGGTTCACCGCCCCGATGCGCGCGAGACAGGAATCGAGCAGCTCCACCGGCGAGAGCTTCTTCCGCCCGATCAGGCGGCGCGCGGCGACGGCGGAGAGTTCGCAGGGCTCGGTCATCGGGCCTTCCTCGGGAGCGATGCGTCGCTGCCGAGCAAAGCACCCTCGCCGCGATCCGGCGAGGGGGGGGCCTCAGTAGCCGATCGCGCAGCCGTCCTTGCGCGGATCGCTGCCGCCGATCAGGCAACCCCGCGCGCGGTCGATCATGATGGCCTGGCCGCCGCCATGCGGCTTGTCCCAGGCGATGCAGGAGTGGCCGAGCGCCTCGAGGCCCGTCACCACATCGGCGGAAATGCCGCGCTCCACCTGCACCTGCCCCTCGCGCGGGAAGAGGCGCGGGGCGTCCAGCGCCTCCTGCACGTCCATCCCGAACTCGAAGATGTTGGAGAGCAGCAGCGTCTGGCCCATGGGCTGGAAATGGCCGCCCATCACGCCGAAGGGCATCAGCGCCTGCCCGTCCTGCATCGCCATGCCGGGGATGATGGTGTGCATGGGGCGCTTGCGCGGGGCGATGCAGTTGGGGTGCCCCTCCTCCAGCCGGAAGCCGAAGCCGCGGTTGTGCAGCATCACCCCGCTCTTCTCCGCGAGCAGGCCGGAGCCGAAGCTCTCGAACAGCGAGTTGATGAAGGAGCAGGCGTTGCCGTCCTCGTCCACCACGCAGAGATAGACGGTGTCGGCATGCACGGGGAACAGCGGCTGGCCGGCCGGGGGCAGCTCCGCCATCGCCTTCTCGTCGCGGATGTTGCGCGCGAGCGCTTGCAGATACTCGTCCGAGAGCAGATGCGCGACGGGCACCTCCACCTGCGCGGGGTCGGCGATGAAGGCGTCTCGGTCGCGGTAGGCGAGGCGCGCCGCCTCGATGTGGCGATGGAAGCGCCGCACGCCGAGCGGCCCGCCCTCGGGCGGGCCGAACCCCTCCAGCAGCCCGAGCATCATCAGCGCGATGATGCCCGTGCCGTTGGGCGGGCATTCGAAGATCTCCATGCCCTTCCAGCGGCGCGAGATGGGCGTGACGTATTCGGCGCCGAACAGGCCGGCTGCGAAATCCTCCTCCGTGTGCAGCCCGCCCGCGGCGCGCAGCGTCGCCACCATGTCGGCCGCGATCTCGCCCTCGTAGAAGGCGCGCGCGCCGTGCTGCGCGATGGCGCGCAGCGTGGCGCCGAGCGCGGGGAAGGCGATCTTCTCGCCCATGCGCGGGGCGCGGCCGCCGGGCAGGTAGTGGCGCTTCGCCGCCTCCTGGAGCGAGAGCTTCTCCGCCGCCTCGGCCCAGTCATGGGCGACGCGGGCATGCAGGTGGAAGCCCTGCTCGGCCGCGCGGATCGCGGGCTGCAGCAGGAAGCCCAGCTCCTTGCGGCCATAGGCGGCGTTCAGCGCCTGCCAGGCCGCCACCGCCCCCGGCACGGTCACCGAATGGGCGGAGGTGTTGAGCATCCTCGACAGCCCCGCGGCGCGCAGCGCCTCGGGCGTGGCCGCCGCCGGCGCGCGACCGGAGCCGTTGAGCGCGATCACCTGGCCCGTGCCGGCCGGGGCGTAGAGGCAGAAGCAGTCGCCGCCGATGCCCGTGCTCTGCGGCTCGATCACGCCGAGCAGCGCCGCGGCGGCGATGGCCGCGTCCAGCGCGTTGCCGCCCGATTTCAGCACCTCGACGGCGGCGAGGGAGGCGGCGGGCATGGAGGTCGCCGCCATGCCGCGGGCGGCGATCACCGGGCTGCGCCCGGGCAGGTGGAAGTCGCGCATGATCCGTGTCCCTCGCCCGTCCCGGTGTCGGGATGGGCCGCTTTCGAGGCCGCACCATAGGCCCGTGCGCGCCCGCGTCCATGCCCCCCCTTCCCGGCCCGGCGCGCCCCTGCTACCGCGCCCGCCCATGAGCCAGACTATCGCCTGGGCCGATTTCGAGCGCGTGGACATCCGCGTGGGCACGGTGGTGGACGCGCGCCCCTTCCCCGAGGCGCGCAAGCCCGCCATCCGGCTCTGGGTGGATTTCGGGGCCGGGATCGGCGTGCGGAAAAGCTCCGCGCAGATCGCCGTCCATTACAGCCCCGACCGGCTGATCGGCCGGCAGGTGCTCGCGGTGGTGAACTTCCCGCCGCGCCAGATCGGCCCCTTCCTCTCCGAGGTGCTGGTGCTGGGCCTGCCCGACGAGAACGGCGCGGTGGTGCTGATCCGGCCGGATTTCCCGGTTCCCAACGGCGGAAGGATGCAGTGAGATGGCGCGGCGCTACTACACCGTCGGCTGGGAGCAGTTGCACCGCGACGCCAAGGCGCTCGCCTGGCGGCTGATGGAGAAGGGCCCCTTCAAGGGCGTGGTGGCCATCACCCGCGGCGGGCTGATGCCGGCCGCCATCATAGCGCGCGAACTGGAATGCCGGGTGATCGAGACGGTCAGCGTCATCACCTACGACGAGGAGACGCGCGGCGAGCCGCGCGTGGCCAAGCCCCCCGCCGCCGCGGGCGACGGCACGGGCTGGCTGCTGGTGGACGATCTGGTGGACACGGGCACCACCGCGAAAGTGGTGCGGGCCATGCTGCCCGGCGCGCATTTCGCCACCATCTACGCCAAGCCGGCCGGCAAGCCTCTCGTGGACAGCTTCGTGACCGAGGTGAGCCAGGACACCTGGATCCTCTTCCCCTGGGACACGGAGCCCCAGTTCATTCCGCCGCTCGCGAAGGGGGCGGCGGCGAGCTAGTCGCCTCGGGCAGCCTGTCCTCCCGCACGGCCAGCACCTTGTCCACGCGCCGGCCGTCCATGTCCACGATCTCGAAGCGCCAGCCGGAATGGGCGATGCGGTCGCCCTCGCGCGGGATGCGCTGCAGCAGCGCGAGCATCAGCCCCGCCACCGTGTGATAGGCGGCGGATTGCGGGGGCGGCTCGAAATCCTCGAGCCGCTCGCGCAGCTCGTCCAGCGCCATCATGCCGTCGAGCAGCAGCGATCCGTCGGCCCGCTGCACCGCCACCGCCTTCACCGAATGCGGGGCGGGGCCGAGCTCGCCGACGATGGCCTCCAGCAGGTCGGAGGCGGTGACCACCCCCTCGAAGCTGCCGTATTCGTCGAGCACGAGCGCGAGGCCGAGCGCATCGGCGCGCAGCCGCTCCAGCGCGTCCAGGGCGGAGAGGTTGTCGGGCAGCACCATGGGCTGGCGCAGCGCGGCGGCGATGGAGAGCGGCGCGCCGGAGAGGAGCTGGTCCAGCAGCTCCTTCACGGCGACCACGCCCACCACATTGTCCACCCGCCCGTCCGCCACCACGAAGCGCGTCAGGTTCTCGGCGCGCAGCGCGGCCGCGATCGCCTCGGGCGGGGCGTTGCGGTCGAGCCAGGCGACCTCGGTGCGCGGCGTCATCAGCGCGCGCACCGGCCGGTCGGCCAGACGCAGAACGCGCTCGATCATCTGGCGCTCGTTCTGCTCCAGCGCGCCGGCCTCCACCCCCTCGGCCACGACGGCCTTCACCTCCTCCTCGGTCACGCCCTGCTCGGCCGGAGGGGCGCCGAACAGCCGCAGGATGAGGCCGGAGGAGCGCGAGAGCAGCCAGATGAAGGGGGCGGTGACGCGCGAGAGCGCGACGAGCGGCCGGGCGAGCACCACCGCCACCGCCTCGGGATTGCGCAGCGCGAGCTGCTTGGGCACCAACTCGCCCAGGATCAGGTTCACATAGCCGATGGCGACGACGACCAGCCCGAAGGCGAGCGCCTGGCCGAAGCCGCGCACCCAGGGCAGCGCCTCCAGCCATTCGCCAAGCGGCCCGGCCAGCGCCGCGCCGCCGTACACGCCCGCCAGAATGCCCACCAGCGTGATGCCGACCTGCACCGTGGGCAGGAATCGATGGGGATCCTCCTGCAGGCGCAGGGCCGCCGCGGCGCCGGCGCTGCCCTTCCGCTCCAGCGCCAGCAGCCGCGGCTTGCGGGCGGAGACGATGGCGAGCTCGCCCATGGCGAAGACGCCGTTGAGCAGGGTCAGCCCCAGGATGAACAGGATTTCGACGGCCATACCCATCGCGCCGCGTATAGGGGAAGCGCGCCGGCCTTGCACGCGCGCGGGCTGCGCCCGATAGGGAAGGCCATGGACGCCTCCTCGACCCGCCTCGCCTGGCTGCTCGGCCTCGCCGGGCTTCTGCCCTTCGCCGCCGCCGCCCTGGCCGTGCACGCGGCCCCCGAGACCTGGACCGGCTTCGCGCGCGGGGCGCTGATCGGCTACGGCGCGGTGATCCTCTCCTTCCTGGGCGCGGTGCATTGGGGCTTCGCGTGGCGTTCGCTGCCCGGCGAGGAGGAGGCGGCCGCACCGCGGCTGATGCTCGGCGTGGCGCCGGCGCTTGTGGGCTGGGCGGCGCTGCTGCTGCCCGAATGGCCCGCCGTGCTGCTGCTGGCCACGGGAATCCTGGTCACCGCCGGGGCGGAGCAGGCGGCCGCCGCGCGCGGCTGGGTGCCCCCGGGCTACATGGTGCTGCGCTGGGTGCTCTCGGCGGGGGCGGCGCTCTGCCTGTTGGCGGCGCTGGCGGCCTGAAACCCGACTGGCCCCGCCCCTCGTAGGGCTTTACCCAGTATCAAGACTTTTATCTTGTATTAACTTTTGAGACGCGCTAGGGTCGCGGCGTTGAGCGAGGGAACCACCATGCCCAGCGCCGAAATCCTGCCCTTCCCCGTCCGGCCCCCGCGCTCCGACGAGGCCCGCCTGCGCGCCGCCCTCGCCGCGCTGGACGCCGCGCTGGCCGAGCAGCGCCAGGCCATCGCCGAGTTCCGCGACAGCCTCGGCCAACTCGGCGGCGCCGTCGCCGGGCTGGAGGCGAGCCTCGACCACTATGCGGGAACGCTGACCGCCACCCAGGCCGATCTCTGCGCGGCGCGCGAGGCGGCGCAGAAGCTGGAAGCCACCGCCGATGGCTGGCTGGCCGTGCTGGAGCGCCAGGCCTCGCGCCGCTGATCCTGCCCGCCACCCCTCGGCCGAGCGGTAGAAGCAAAGTTTGTTGCCGCCCGGGGCGCGGAGATGGCCGGCGCAGACATCGCCATACCGGGGGCGGGGCGCGGGTTCGCCCTCATCGCCGCCGCCATGCGCCCCCGCGGCGGCGTGGCAGGCGAGCAGGGTCGTCTCGTTGGGGGCGGGAAAGGCCCCAGCATGGCGCCATGGCCCGCCCCCGACGGCGCGCCGTCGGG
>JBKBSR010000143.1:0-7741 GCA_046291055.1 Roseococcus sp. | reverse complement strand
GGCCGCAGCGCGCTGGAGGAGGCGAGGGCCGGCGCGGCGCGGCGCATCCTCAAGCCCGGCCACGCCTTCGGCCGCATCCATGTGGAGGACATCGCCCGCGCCGTGCTCGCCGCCGCCACGCGCCCGCCCGCGCCCGGGCTGCGCGTGCTGCACCTGGTGGACGACGAGCCGGCCGAGCCCGCCCAGGTGGCCGAGGAGGCCTGCCGGCTGCTCGGCCTGCCCCCGCCTCCCGCCATCCCCTTCGCCGAGGCCTGGGCGCGGATGAGCGAGATGGCGCGCAGCTTCTGGGCGGAGAACCGGCGCGTCGCCAATGCGCGCACCAAGGCGGCGCTGGGGCTGGACTGGGCCTATCCCAGCTACCGTGAGGGGCTACGCGCCATCCTCGCCCTCGATCTGGCCGAGCAGCGCGCCCAGGCTGCGGCCGAGCAGGGCGAGGTTCGCGGGGCTTGAGAGGCGGTGGTCGCCTTCCTTCACCAGCGTCACCTCCACATCTCCGCCCGCGATGCGCCCGGCGAGGCGCAGGCTGTGCTGCCAGGGCACGTCCGGGTCCTGCTGGCCGTGCAGCAGCCGCACCGGGGCGGCGATGGGGATGGGCGCGCCGAGCAGCAGGTGGTTGCGCCCCTCCTCGATCAGGGCGCGGGTGATCGGGATGGGCGGGCCATAGTCGGAAGGCCGCAGCCACTGCCCGTCGCGCAGGATGGCGGCGCGCACCGGCTCGGGGAAGCGCGCCCACATCAGCTCCTCGGTGAAGTCGGGCGCGGGGGCGATGCCGATCAGCCCGGCCACCCGGCCGGGGTGGCGCAGCGCCAGCAGCGCCGCGATCCAGCCCCCCATGGAGGAGCCGACCAGCACCTGCGGCCCCTCGGTGAGCCGCGTCAGCGCGGCCTCGGCGTCGGCCGTCCAGCGGCCGATCGTGCCTTCCTCGAAGCGCCCGCCCGAGGCGCCGTGGCCGCTGTAGTCGAAGCGCAGGAAGGCGCGGCCGCGCGCGGCGCACCAGCCCGCCAGGAACTCCGCCTTGGTTCCGGTCATGTCGCTGCGGAAGCCGCCCAGGAACACCACGCCCGGGCCGCGGCCGGGCAGGCGGCGGCAGGCGAGCGGCGTGCCGTCGGGGGCGGGGAGGGTGAGGCTCTCGTCGCGCATGGCCCGGGCTTGGCACCCTCGCCGCCCATGGTCAAACCCGCCGCGCCGCCGTAAGGGCGGGGCATGACGCCCGCGATCCTCCAGGTGGTGCCGAGCCTCGATGCGGGCGGGGTGGAGCGCGGCACGCTGGAGATCGCCGAGGCCATCGCGGCCGCGGGCTGGCGGGCGCTGGTCGCCTCCTCGGGCGGGCGGCTGGTCGCGGAGCTCGAGGCGCTGGGCGCGCGGCACATTCCGCTGCCGCTGGCCGGCAAGTCGCCCTGGCGCATCTGGCGCAACGCCGGGCTGCTGGAGGCGCTGATCCGGCGCGAGGGCGTCTCGCTCGTGCATGCGCGCTCGCGCGCCCCGGCCTGGTCGGCGCTGCTGGCGGCGCGGCGGGCGGGGGCGCCCTTCGTCACCACCTACCACGCCACCTATTCCGAGGGCTTCCCGGGCAAGCGGCTCTACAACTCCGTGATGGCCCGCGGCGATCGGGTGATCGCCATCAGCCACCACATCGCCGCGCATGTGCGCGCGACCCATGGGGTGGAGGAGGCGCGGCTGCGCGTGATCCTGCGCGGCGCCGACGCCCGGCGCTTCGACCCGGCGCGGGTGCCGCCCGGCCGCGCCGCCGCGCTGCGCCAGGGCTGGGGCGTGCCGGCGGGCGCGCCGCTGATCCTGATGCCTGCCCGCCTCTCGCGCTGGAAGGGGCAGTCGGTGCTGGTGGAGGCGCTGGCCCTGCTGCCGGGCGCCCATGCGGTGCTGGCCGGCGACGCGCAGGGGCGCGACGCCTATGTGCAGTCGCTGCTTGCCGCCGCCGAGCGGCTGGGCGTGGCGCAGCGCCTGCACCTGCCCGGCCATGTCGAGGATGTGCCCGCCGCGCTGATGGCCGCCGACGTGGTGGTGCATGCGAGCCTGGAGCCCGAGGGCTTCGGCCGCACCATCGCCGAGGCGCAGATGATGGGCCGCCTCGTCATCGCCGCCGACCTCGGCGCCCCGCGCGAGACGGTGCGCCATGGCGAGACCGGCTGGCGCGTGCCGCCGGGCGATCCGGCCGCGCTGGCCGCCGCCATCCGCGAGGCGCTCGCCCTGCCCGAGGCGGAGCGCGCGCGCATCGCCGCCGCCGCCCGCGCCGCCGCCCCCTCCATCGCGGCCATGCAGGCGGCGACGCTCGCGGTCTATGCGGAGCTGCTGGGCGTCTCCGCGCCGGGCGCCGCCTCCTCGCCTTCCGCCGAGGGGGGGATGAGCCACTCCGGCCGCAGCACATAGCCGCCGCCGGGCCCGTCCTGGCGGATGAAGCCGCCGGCCGCCTCCAGCATCGGCTCCAGCGCGCCGAAGCCCGCATAGTCGCTGCCGCGCAGCGTCTGGCCCGTGCGCTCCAGCACCATCTTGCCCAGGGTGGGCAGATGCGCGGGCCCGCGCGCCTCGGCCATGGCCTCGCGCAGGGCGGCGAGGATCTCCTCCGGCGGCACATGGCCGAAATGACCCTCGGGCGCGGCGCGCCAGCCCAGCGCCGCGGCCAGCGCGTCGAGGCCGATCACCTCGTCCGCCGCGGCGCGCACCACGCGGCCGAGATCGGGGTGCGCGACGAGGCGCGTCGTGCGGTCCGCCGCGCGCAGGCGCAGCAGCAGGGGCACGAAGTCGGAATCGCTCGAGAGCAGGGTGAACTCGCCGATGCGCGCATGCGGGTTGCCCAGCGCGTCCAGCACGTCGAGGACGATGCGCAGATCGGCCGCGTTCTTGGCGCGGGAGAGGCGCGGGCAGTCCACCACCTCGAAGCCCGCGCCCTGGAAGGCGGCGCGGAAGCCGGAGAAGTAGCGCCGCTCGCCCTGCTCCCCCTCCAGCCAGCCGGCGGGGTTCATGTAGCAGCGGCGGATCAGCATGCGCCGGGCCGCGCCCTGCATCAGCCAGGCGAGCCATTCCTCCGGCGCCTCGGCGAAGCGCAGCGCCCATTCGGGGCCGGCCCCGTCGCGCAGGCCGGAGACCACGTTGTCGAAGTCCACGTAGATCGCGCCGCGCAGCGGGGAGTCGGACATGCGCCATGCTGCGCGCGGGGGCGGGCGCGGCGCAAGCCGGCCTTGACCGCGCGCGGGGGGCTGCCCATGGTCCCCGCCCGTTTTCCCGCGAAAGAGGCCGAGCCCCGCCGATGCCCGCGATCACCCTGCCCGATGGATCCGTGCGCGCCTTCGATGGGCCGGTGACGGGCACGGCGCTGGCCGCGAGCATCGGCCCCGGCCTCGCCAAGGCCGCGCTGGCCATGGAGGTGGACGGCGCGCTGCGCGACCTCTCGGCCGAGATCGCCGCCGACGCGCGCGTGCGCTTCATCACCCGCAAGGATCCCGAGGCGCTGGAGCTGATCCGCCACGACTGCGCCCATGTGCTGGCCGAGGCCGTGCAGGAGCTCTACCCCGGCACGCAGGTGACCATCGGGCCCGCCATCGAGAACGGCTTCTACTACGACTTCCACCGCAACGAGCCCTTCACCCCCGAGGACTTCCCCGCCATCGAGGCGAAGATGCGCGAGATCGTCGCGCGCGGGGCGCCCTTCGTCCGCCGCGTCGTCAGCCGCGCGGAGGCGGTGGACCTCTTCGCGAGGAAGGGCGAGCGCTTCAAGGTGGAGCTGATCCGCGACCTGCCCGAGGGCGAGGAGATCAGCCTCTACAGCCAGGGCGAGTGGATCGATCTCTGCCGCGGCCCGCACATGCGCTCCACCGCCGATGTGGGCGACGCCTTCAAGCTGATGAAGGTGGCCGGCGCCTACTGGCGCGGGAAGAGCGAGAACCCGGTGCTCAGCCGCATCTACGGCACCGCCTGGCGCGACCGCAAGGAGCTCGAGGCCTACCTCACCATGCTGGAGGAGGCCGAGAAGCGCGACCACCGGCGCATCGGCCGCGAGATGGGGCTGTTCCACCTCCAGGAGGAGGCGACGGGCAGCGTCTTCTGGCACCCCAAGGGCTGGACGCTCTACCGCACCGTGGAGGCCTACATGCGCCGCCGCCTGGACGCGGCCGGCTACCAGGAGGTGAAGACGCCCCAGCTCGTGGACCGGCGGCTGTGGGAGGCCTCCGGCCACTGGGAGAAGTTCCGCCACGCCATGTTCCTCGCCAAGGTCGAGGACAAGGAGGAGGCGGAGCGCACCTACGCGCTCAAGCCCATGAACTGCCCCTGCCATGTGCAGATCTTCAACCAGGGGGTGCGCAGCTACCGCGAGCTGCCGCTGCGCATGGCCGAGTTCGGCGCCTGCCACCGCTTCGAGCCCTCGGGCGCGCTGCACGGCATCATGCGCGTGCGCGCCTTCACGCAGGACGACGCGCACATCTTCTGCGAGGAGCACCAGATCGGCGCCGAGACGGTGCGCTTCGTCGAGCTCCTCTCCTCCATCTACCGCGACCTCGGCTTCGCGGAGTTCCGCGTGAAGTTCTCGGACCGGCCGGAGGTCCGCGCGGGCACCGACGCCCAGTGGGACCGCGCCGAGGTGGCGCTGCGCGAGGCCTGCCGCGAGGCCGGCATCGCCTTCGACCTCAACCCCGGGGAGGGCGCCTTCTACGGGCCGAAGCTCGAGTTCGTGCTGCGCGACGCGATCGGCCGCGACTGGCAGTGCGGCACGCTGCAGGTGGACTACATCCTGCCCGAGCGACTCGACGCGAGCTATGTGGCCGAGGATGGTTCGCGCAGGCGGCCCGTGATGCTGCACCGCGCCATCCTCGGCAGCTTCGAGCGGTTCCTCGGCATCCTCATCGAGCAGCACGCCGGCCGCTTCCCGCTCTGGCTCGCCCCCGTGCAGGTGGTGGTCGCGACCATCGTGGACGACGCCGCCCCCTTCGCGGAGGCGGCCGCGGGGGTGATGCGCGCGGCGGGGCTGCGCGTCGAGACCGATCTGCGCAACGAG
Source organism: Roseococcus sp. (assembly GCA_046291055.1). Lineage (GTDB taxonomy): Bacteria > Pseudomonadota > Alphaproteobacteria > Acetobacterales > Acetobacteraceae > Roseococcus. The sequence continues at coordinate 2,736 of JBKBSR010000143.1, read as the reverse complement.
AAGATCAACCGCAAGGTGGTGGACCACATCGAGGCGCGCGTGCCCGTGCTGGCCGTGGTGGGCCGGCGCGAGGCGCAGGAGGGCAGCATCGTCCTGCGCCGCCTGCCCGGCCGCGAACAGGAGACCCTGCCGCTGGCCGAGGCGGTGCGGCGTCTGGCGGCCGAGGGGCGCGCGCCGGATTTGTCAAGTGCGCCCGTTGCAGCCGAATGAAGCCCGCCCCATAAGACGGGCGCCAGACTCGCCGGAACAACGACAGGAGACCACCATAGCCCGAGGCCCCATGCCCCCCGCGCCGCCTTCGCGTGAAGGCCCCCGCGTGAACGAGGAGATCCGCGTCCCCCAGGTCCGTCTCATCGACGAGAACGGGGAGATGATCGGGGTGATGAGCATCCGCGACGCGCTGTATCGCGCCTATCAGGCGGGGCTCGACCTGCTGGAGATCAGCCCGAACGCGGTGCCGCCGGTCTGCAAGATCACCGACTACGGCAAGTTCAAGTACGAACAGCAGAAGAAGGCCAGCGAGGCGCGCAAGAAGCAGAAGATCGTCGAGATCAAGGAAATCAAGGTCCGCCCCAACATCGACGACCACGACTACGAGGTGAAGATGAAGCAGGCCAAGAGCTTCATCGGCGAGGGCGACAAGGTGAAGGTGACGCTGCGTTTCCGCGGCCGCGAGATGGCGCACCAGGAACTCGGCGTGAAGCTGCTGGAGCGCATCCGCACGGAACTTGCCGACATCGTGAAGGTCGAGTCCATGCCGCGCCTCGAGAACCGCCAGATGGTGATGGTGCTGGCGCCGAAGTGACGCGCCCCGCCGCCCGGATCAGCCGGGCGGCGCCGCCCCCACCTGCTCCACGATGCGCCGGTAATGCTCGGGCCGGCGGTGGGCGGCGAAGTTGAACATCTTCTCCTTCCCCTGCCGGCAGGCGTCGAGGTCGCATTCGGCGAGGATCACCTCGTCCTCCAGCGTCTTCGCCTGCGCCACCACCACCCCGTCGGGGCTGACGATCACCGAACCGCCGATCAGGCCCGAGCCGTCCTCGTTGCCGGCCTTCGCCACGCTCACCGCCCATGTGGCGTTCATGTAGGCGTTGGCCTGCACGGCGAGGGTGGAGTGGAAGGTCCGAAGCTCGGCGCTCTCGGTCTCGCCCCCGTTCGGGTCATAGGCGGCGGAGTTGTAGCCCATCACCATCAGCTCCACCCCCTGCAGCCCGTAGCAGCGCCAAGCCTCCGGCCAGCGGCGGTCGTTGCAGATCAGCATGCCCATCACCGGCGCGCCCCATTCGGCGGGGCCGCGGAAGGCGGGGAAGCCCAGGTCGCCATACTCGAAATAGCGCTTCTCGAGCTGCTGGAAGCGGCTGCCGGGGCGGGGCTCGACGCTGCCGGGCAGGTGCACCTTGCGGTACTTGGCGAGGATCGCGCCGTCCGGCCCCACGGTGATGGCGCTGTTGAAGCGCCGCCCCTCGGGGGTGAGCTCGGCATAGCCGAGGTAGAAGCCGACGCCGAGCTCCCGCGCGCGGTCGAACAGGCGCTGGCAGCTCGGGTTGGGCATCGCGCGCTCGAACCAGGCGTCGAGCTCGGTCGCATCCGGGATGAACCAGCGCGGGAAGAAGGTGGTGAGCGCGAGCTCGGGGAAGACCACGAGCCGCGCGCCCTGCCGGGCGGCGGATTCAAGCAGCGCGATCAGCCGCTCGAGCGTCCGCGCGCGGCTGTCGGCGCGCTGGATGGGGCCGGTCTGCGCGCCGGCGAGGGTGAGGAGGCGGGGCATGGGCGGGATTATCGCGCGAAAACCGCCACGCTCTCCAGATGGGCGGACCAGAGGAACTGGTCCACCGGCGTGGCGGCGTGCAGCCCGAAGCCCGCGCGGCGCAGCAGCGCCGCATCGCGCGCCAGCGCGGCCGGATTGCAGGAGACGTAGATCACCCGCCGCAGCGCGCTGCGCGCGATCTGCGCCACCTGCTCGGCCGCGCCGGCGAAAGGCGGATCGAGCACCACGGCGTCGAAGCCCTTGAGCTCGGCCGGCAGCAGGGGCTGGCGGGCGAGGTCGCGCCGCTCGGCCCGCACCCGGGGATGCGCGCCGGCGAGCGCGGCCACCGCGGCCGTCTCGCCCTCCACGGCGCGCACCACGCCGCGCGCGGCCAGCGGCAGGGAGAGGGTGCCGATCCCTGCGTAGAGATCGGCAAGGCGCGCCCGCGGCGGCAGCTTCTCCGGCAGCCCGGCGAGCACGGCGGCGGTGATGGCGGCCTCGCCCTCCGCGCTCGCCTGCAGGAAGGCGCCAGGCGGGGGCGCGATCTCCACCCCCGCCAGGCGGTGCCGCACGGGGCAGAGCTGCACCGCCGTCTCGGGCGGGCCCTTCGGGCCCTGCCAGGCGATGCGCGCGATGCCCTCCGCCTCGGCGAAGGCGGCCAGCCGCTGGCGGTCCTGCAGGGTGAGGGCGCCATCGGTGCGCAGCAGCAGGTCGGGCCCGCTGTCGAGCAGGTTGACCAGCGCGCCGCCGCTGCGGCGCAGCCCCTGCACCCCGCGCAGCGCGGCGGCGAGGGGGGCGAGCAGCGCCACCAGGGGGGGCGCGAGCACGAGGCAGCGGTGCAGCGGCACGAGCGCCCGCGTGCCGCGGCCATGGAAGCCGATCTCCACCACCCCGTCGCGCCCGCGGGCGAGACCGAGATCGGTGGGGGGCCGCGCCCCCCACGGCGTGCGCGCCCACAGGCCAACGGGCGCCCCGGGAAAGCACACACG
>JBKBSR010000142.1:0-7750 GCA_046291055.1 Roseococcus sp. | reverse complement strand
CTGATGCTGCTGGCGGTGCTGGCGGCGTAGCTCCCCACGAAAGTTTTCGCCGCTGAAGTGCGCGGCGAAAACCTTCGCGGGGGCCCCATCCTGGCCCCTGATCCTGTCAGGTGTCGTGGCCCGGCGAGGCAGAGCCTCGCCGGGTTTTTCATACGGGAAGCGGAGGCGGGCACGCGCCGGCTGCACTGTCACGCCTGCCGGCAGGGCCTGGGGCTTGCGGTGCGGGGCGCGACGCGCCTTCTATCCCGCATGATCCGGGCGCTCCTCCTGCTGCTTCTGTTGCTTACGCCGGCCTCGGCGCGCGCGGCGGAATCCGCGCCCGTCGCCTCGCCGCGCGCCACCGCCACCCTGCTGGCCGACCGCGCGGCCGTCGCCCCGGGCGAGGCCTTCCGCCTCATGCTCCACCTCGCCCTCGCGCCCGGCTGGCATACCTATTGGACCAATGCGGGCGATGCGGGCGCCGCGCCGGAACTCGCCCTGACCCTGCCCGAGGGCTGGCGCGCCGGCGCGCTCCAGTTCCCCGCCCCGCAGCGCATCGCCTTCGGCCCGCTGATGAATTTCGGCTACACGGGCGAGGCCGGCTTCCTGCTGCCCCTCACCGCCCCCGACAGCCTGCGCCCCGGCGAGCGGGTGACGCTGGAGGGCGAGGCGAGCTGGCTCGTCTGCGCCGATGTCTGCATCCCGGAGGAGGGGCGCTTCACCCTCACCCTGCCCGTGGAGGCCGCGCCGCGCCCGGCGAATCTCGCGCGCTTCCTCGCCGCCGAGGCCGCCCTGCCGCGCGAGGCCCCCTTCGCCGCCCGCTTCGCCCGGGACGGCCCGCGCGCCGCGCTGACCGTCACCGGCGAGGGGATCGGCCCCGCGAGCCTGCGCGAGGCCGCCTTCTTTCCCCTCGCGCCCAACCTGATCGAGAATCCCGCGCCGCAGCGCCTCGCCGCGCGCGAGGGTGCGCTCACCCTCTCCCTCACGCCCGGCGAGGCCCCCTGGCCCGCGCGGCTCGAGGGGGTGCTGACCCTGACCGACGCGGCGGGGGTGCGCGGCGCCTATCTGATCCGCGCCGAGCCGGGCGGCCCCCTGCCCCCGCCTGGCCTGCCGCTGTGGCAGATCCTCGGCTTCGCGCTGCTGGGCGGGCTGATCCTGAACCTCATGCCCTGCGTCTTCCCCGTGCTGGCGATGAAGGCGATGGCGCTGGCGAAGCTCTCGGGCGCGGCGCGGAGCGCGGTGCGGGCCGAGGCGCTGGGCTACACGCTGGGCGTGCTCGCGGGCTTTCTCGCCATCGCTGGGCTCATGCTCGGCCTGCGGGCGGCGGGGGCGGCGGCGGGCTGGGGCTTCCAGTTCACCTGGCCCGCCTTCGTGGCCGGCATGGCCTGGCTGATGCTGGCGGTGGGGCTGAACCTCTCGGGCGTCTATGCGCTGCGCGGCCCGGCGCTGGCTGGCGGGCGTCTGGGCAGTTTCGGCACGGGGCTGCTGGCCGTGGTGGTGGCCACCCCCTGCACCGCGCCCTTCATGGCCACCGCCATCGGCGCGGCGCTGACCCTGCCCTGGGCGCAGGTGCTGGGCGTCTTCGCCGCCATGGGGCTCGGGCTCGCCCTTCCCTATGCGCTGCTCGGCGCCGCCCCGGCCCTGGCGCGGGCGCTGCCGCGGCCCGGGCCCTGGATGGAGCGGCTCAGGCAGTTCCTCGCCTTCCCCATGTATGGCGCGGCCGCCTGGCTGGTCTGGGTGCTGGCGCAGCAGACGGGGCCCGACGGGGTGCTGACGGCCCTGGCCGGGGGCGTGCTGATCGGCCTCGCGGCCTGGGCCTATGGCGCGGCGCAGGCGAGCGGAGGGGCGGGGCGGCTCGGCCGGGCCATGGCGGCGCTGGCGGTGCTCGGCGCGCTGGCGCTGCTGCCCCTGCTCTCCTCCGCCCCGCCCGCCAGCGCCGCCGTGGCGGCCCATGCCGAGCCCTGGTCGCCCGCCCGGGTGGCGGCGTTGCGCGCCGAGGGCCGGCCGGTCTTCGTGAACCTCACCGCCGCCTGGTGCATCTCCTGCAAGGTGAACGAGCGGGTCGCGATCCACACCGAGGCCACCCAGGCGGCGATGCGCGAGGCCAATGTCGCACAGCTCACCGGCGACTGGACGCGGGGCGACGCCGCCATCACCGCCCTGCTGCGCGCGCATGGGCGGGACGGGGTGCCGCTCTACCTGCTCTATCCCGCGGGCGGGGGCGCGCCGCTGGTGCTGCCGCAGATCCTCACCGAGGGCATCCTCCGCGCGGCCATCGCGGAGGCCACGGCGCGCTGAGCGCCCCGCCCCGGCCGCGTCACTGCGGCTCGATGCCCGCGGCGCGCACCACCTCGGCCCAGCGCGCCACCTCGCTGCGCACCAGGGCGCGCAGCGCCTCCGGCCCCTGCCGGTCGGGCGGCGCGGGGAGGGAGCCGAGCTCCTGGATGCGGCGCTGGATCGCGGGGTCGTTCAGCGCGGCGCGCATGGCCTGGTCGAGGCGCTCCACCACGGGCTGGGGCGTGCCGCGCGGGGCGAAGACGGCGTTCCAGCCCTGGAACAGGAACTCCGGCACGCCCGCCTCGGGGGCGCTGGGCACCTGGGGCGCGCCCTGGCTGCGCTCGGTGGCGGCGATCAGCAGGCCGCGCATGGCGCCGGCCTGGATCTGCGGCACCGCCGCCGGGGCCAGCACGCAGGCGCTGTCCACCTGGCCGGCCACCACGTCGTTCACCGCCGGGCCCTCGCCGCGATAGGGGATGTCGTTCATCCGCACGCCCGTGACGAAGGAGAACAGCGCGCAGGCGAGGTGGTTGGTCGAGCCCACCCCGGCATTGGCGTTCGAGATGCGCCCCGGATTCTCCCGCGCCATGGCCAGGAACTCCTGCATGCTCCGCGCGGGATGGCCGTTGCGCACCACGAAATAGAGCGGCGTGCCGGCGATCAGCCCGATCGGCTGCAGCTCGCGCGGGTCATAGCCCGGCTGGCGGTAGATGGAGACGGCGGCGGAATGGCTGCCGAGGCTGCCCACGGTCAGGGTGTAGCCGTCGGGCGCGGCCTGGGCGCCGCGCGTGCCGCCGATGGTGCCGCCCGCGCCCGAGACATTCTCCACCACCACGCGCTGGCCCAGGGTGCGCGACATGTGATCGGCCAGGATGCGAGCCAGCACATCGGTCGCGCCGCCGGGGGCGAAGACCACGATCATGGTGATGGTGCGGTTGGGGAAGTCCTGGGCGGGGGCCGGCGGGGCCATCCCGAGCCAGAGCGCCGCGGCGGCGGCGAGCATGCGCTTGATCATCCGAACTCCTCCCGATCGGGCGCTTCGGCCCGGTTTTCCTGGACGCGCTGCGAAGTCTGGGGTGGCGGAGCGGCCCCGTCCACCCGTTTCGTCCATCGGAACGCTTTTCGCCTGGCGAGGTCAAGTGTATCGTATGACCATTCGGCGTTTCGCCAAGGGAGAGAGCCATGCCGCCCGGCGCGAAGGATCCCTACCACCTCGCCTCGCTCCACCGGGGCCTCGAGGTGCTGGGCTGCTTCGCCCGCCGCCCCTCCTGGAGCCTCGCCGAGCTCGCGGCCGAGCTCGGCCAGAGCAAGCCCACCCTGTTCCGCGTGCTGCACACGCTGGAGGCCGCGGGCTACCTCGCCAAGGACGCCGCCGGCCGCTACGCCCCCGGGCTCGCGCTGCACGCGCTGGGCGCCAGCGCGGTGCGGCAGGAGCAGCTCCGCTGGCAGGCCCTGCCGCCCCTGCAATCCCTCGCGGAAGAGACGGGCGAGACGGTCCATGTCGGCATCCTGCACGAGGGCGAGGTGGTGACCGTGCAGGTGGTGGAGGGCACCCATGCGGTGCGCATGCACGCGCGCGTGGGCAAGCGCGGCCCGGCGCATGCCAGCGCCCTGGGCAAGGCGCTGCTGGCCTACCTGCCCGACGCCGAGCTGGAGGCGATCCTCGCCCGCCACGGGCTGCCGCGCTTCACCGCCAACACCCTGACCACGCCCGAGGCGCTGCGCGAGGCGCTGCACCGCATCCGCCAGCAGGGCTGGGCCCCCGACGAGGAGGAGCTGGAGCCCGGGCTGCGCTGCCTCGCCGCCCCCATCACCGACCACACGGGCCGGCCCAGCGCCGCCCTTGGTCTCTCCGCCCCCGCCGCGCGCATGGACGAGGCGCGGCGCGCGGCGCTCATCCCGCGCGTGAAGGCCGCGGCGCTGCAGGTCTCGCGCATGCTGGGCAGCCCCGGCGCCATGGCCGCCTGAACACGACGACACCCCGGAGGAAACCCATGGACGGCACGAGCCGCACGGTGCTGATGAACGGCGCCGACATCATCGTGGACCATCTGACGAAGCAGGGCGTGCCCTACCTCTTCGGCCTCTGCGGCCACGGCATCACCGGCTTCATGGACGCCGCCTTCAAGGCGCAGAACCGGATCAAGACCATCTCCACCCACCATGAGCAGACCGCCGGCCACATGGCCGACGCCTACTTCAAGGTGCGCGGCGAGCCGGTGGCCACCTTCACCTCCTGCGGCCCGGGCTCGGCCAATCTCGTGGTGGCGCTCGCGGCCGCGATGATGGACAGCTCCGCCTTTCTCGCCATCACCGGCAATGTGCCCACCGGCCAGTTCAACCGCGGCCCCTTCCAGGAGACGGGCCGCCACTTCCAGGCCGATTTCCCGAGCGTGATCCGCCCCTACGTCAAGCGCAGCTACCAGCCCACGCGCGCGGACATGGTGCAGCTCGCCGTCACCCAGGCCTGGGACCAGCTCATGGCCGGGCGGCCGGGGCCGGTGAACCTCGACGTGCCGCTCAATGTCTTCGTCGAGGAGGCGGCGGTGGTCCCCTCCGCCACGGTCAAGGCGGTGATCAATGGCGCGCCCGGGAACCCCAGGGCGCTCTCCGCCGCGCTCGACCTGATGCTGAAGGCGGAGCGGCCGGTGATCATCGCCGGCCAGGGCGTGATCCTCGGCCGCGCCTCGGAGGCGCTTCTCGCCTTCGCCGAGCGCACGGGCATCCCGGTCGTGACCAGCCCGAACGGCAAGGGCGCGATCCCGGACCGCCACCGCCTGGCCTTCGGCGCGATCGGGCGCAATGGCAGCTACGCGGCCAATGACGCGACCCGCAACGCCGATGTGATCCTCGCCATAGGCTTCTCCTTCGACGACCGCGCCACCTCGGCCTGGCTCGACGGCTACACCCTCTCCATCCCGCCCTCGAAGCTGATCCAGATCGACATCGATCCCGCCGAGATCGGCCGGAACTACCCCACCGAATACGGCATACTGGGCGATGCGAAGGCGAGCCTCGAACTCATGCTCGAGATGGCCGAGGCGCGCATGGGCGGGCCGCGCGAGGGCGGCGCCTGGTTCGACCGGCTCGCCCGCGGGCGGGAGGTGTGGCGCGAGTATCAGTCCGGCCTCGCCGCCTCCGACCAGGTGCCGCTGCGCCCCGAGCGGCTGATGGCCGCCCTCTCCCGCGCCGTGCCGGAGGAGGCGGTGGTGGCCTCCGATGTGGGCGTGCACCACAACTGGATCATCCAGCTCATGGACACGCTGCGCCCGCGCCACCTGATCCATTCCTGGGGCTTCGCGGCCATGGGCTTCGCCACCAGCGGCATCCTCGGCGCCAAGCTCGCCGCGCCCGAGCGGCCCTGCGTGGCGGTGGTGGGCGACGGCTCCTTCCTGATGACGCCGCACGCGCTCGCCACCGCGGTGGAATACGACATTCCGGTGGTCTGGGTGGTGTGGAACAATGCGGGCTTCTGCTCGATCCGCGACATCCAGCACGGCATGTTCGGCGGGCGCGAACTCGCCACCGCCTTCGAGATCCAGCGCACGGGCGAGAGCTACAGCCCCGACTTCGCGATGATGGCGAAGAGCATGGGCGTCGCCTCCCACCGCGTCACCCATGCGGGCGAGGTGGAGGACGCGATCGCCACCGCCATCCGCGCGAACCGGCCCTATCTGGTGGAGGTGCCGGTGGACCGCGACATCCGCCCCATCGGCACCGGAAGCTGGGCGCTGCCGCCGCTGCCGAACCCGGAGCCCAACTTCCTCAAGGCGCTGGCGGCGCGCGGCATCACGCTCTGATCCGGGCGGCATGACATCCCGCCCGTATCCTGCCGCCCCGATCAGGGCGCCGGCGCCGCCCGCGCGATCGCCTCGAGCAGCAGGGCCGGACGGAAGGGCTTGGCGAGCGTCGCCGCCGCGCCCAGCCGCTCGGCGAGGCCCAGATGCGCGCGCGCGTCGAGCCGCCCGCCGCCCGACATCACGATGACCGGCAGGGAGGGATGGCTGCGGCGCAGCGCGAGCAGCGTCTCGATGCCCTCCCGCCCCGGCATGATGAGGTCCGTCACCACCACATCGGGCGGCTCCTGCGCGACGGCGGCGAGGCCGGCGTCGCCGTCTCCGGCCAGGCTCACCCGGTGCCCGGCCGCCAGCAGATAGGCCGCCAGCGCGGCGCGCAGGGCCGCGTCGTCCTCGATCAGCAGCACATGCATGCGGCAGCCCCCCTCCGGAGCGCGCCGCTCATGCGCCGCCCCCCCGCCGGATGGCGCGCATCACCGCGCCGACCAGCGTGGCGCGGGGGATGGGCTTGGTGAGGCTGACATCGCTCGGGCGCAGCCCGTTGCCGTGCACATTGGCCTCGTGCGGATAGCCCGACATGAAGACGGCCGGCAGATCGGGCCGGCGCGCGCGGATCTCCTGCACGAGGCGCGGGCCGGTCAGCCCGCCGGTCATGATCACGTCGGTCAGCACCAGGGCGAAGCCGTCCGGATCGGCCCGGAACAGGGCCAGCGCCTCCTCGCCGCTGCCCGCCTCGGCCACGGCGAAGCCCACCGCCTCGAGCTGGCCCGCCAGGGCGCGACGCAGCTCGGCCTGGTCTTCCACCAGCAGCAGGCGCGCGGGGGCGGCGGCGGGCAAGAGCCCGTCCGACGGCTGCGGCGGCGCCTGGCGCGCGGGCCCCTCCGCGGCGGGCAGGTAGAGCTTGAAGGAGGCGCCGCGCCCCGCCTCGCTGTAGACGCGCACCATGCCGCCCGACTGCCGCACGAAGCCCTGCACCATGGCGAGGCCGAGGCCGGTGCCCCGCTCCGGCCCCTTGGTGGTGACGAAGGGCTCGAAGATGCTGGGCAGCAGCGCCTCCTCGATGCCGGCGCCCGTGTCGGTCACCGCCAGCATCACGTAGCGCCCGGGCGGCAGATCCTCGCCGCGCGCGGCGAGGTGCTCCCCGTCCCTGCGCATGTTCCCCTTCTCGATGGTCAGCTTGTCACCCTCCGGCATGGCGTTGCGCGCGTTGAGCACGAGGTTGAGCAGCGCGCTGTCCAGCAGCCCGCGATCGGCCTCGACCGTCCAGAGCCCGGCCATCAGGGAGGTCTCGATGGCGATGTTCTCGGGCAGGGTGCGGCGAACGAGGTTGGCCATGTCCCGCACCGTGCGGTTGAGATCTATGGCCTCGGGCCGCACCGGCATCCGGCGCGCGAAGCTGAGAAGCTGGCGCGTCAGCTCGCCCCCTGATTCGGCCGCCTGGACGATGGCGCGCAGGAAGGGCGCGGAATCCTGCGGGGCCTTCTCGTGCAGCAGCAGCTCCGCGTTCGTCATGATGACGCCGAGCAGGTTGTTCACGTCATGCGCCACGCCGCCGGCGATGCGGCCGATGCTTTCCTGCTTCTGCGCCTCGTAGAGCAGGCGCATGTTCTCGTTCAGCCGCTCCTGCGCCGCCACCTCGGTGGTCACGTCGAGGATCAGCGAGTTCCAGAGGATCCCGCCATCCGGCAGCCGCGTCG
>JBKBSR010000503.1:0-1651 GCA_046291055.1 Roseococcus sp. | reverse complement strand
CGGCCGACGCCCCGCCCCCCGCCCCCACCATGCGCGTCCGGCAGGACCGGATTGACGCCGTCATCGCGCTGGAGGCGGAGCTGCGCGCCGCCGCCCTGGCGCTCGGCGAGGCGCTGGCCGAGGCCGAGGCGCGCGCCGCGCTCGAGGACCTGGCCGCGCTGCAACGCCGGCTGCCGCCCGGCGCGGCGGCGCGGCTCGCCGGGGCGCTGGAGCGGCTGCGCGCCGCCCAGGGCGCCGCCGAGCGCGCCGGCGGGCGGCTGTCCATCGCCCTCGGCCAGCTCGACGAGGCGGTGCTGGCGCTGCGCGTCGTGCCCTTCTCCTCCCTCGCGCTGCGCCTGCCGCGCGCGCTGCGCGCCACCGCCGAGGCGGAGGGCAAGCTGGTGCAGCTCCTCGTCCGGGGCGAGGAGGTGCAGCTCGACCGCGGCCTGGCCGATCTGCTGGCCGACCCGCTGCTGCACCTGATCCGCAACGCGGTGGACCACGGCGTCGAGCGGCCCGAGGAGCGGCGCGCCCTGGGCAAGCCCGCCACCGCCACGGTGACGCTCACCGCCGAGCGCCATCCCGGGCGGCTCCTCGTCAGCCTCGCCGATGACGGGCGCGGCATCGAGGAGGAGCGCGTGCTGGCGCGCGCCGTGGCGCAGGGGCTGATCGCCGCCGAGACGGCGGCGCGCCTGAGCCCCGCCGAGATCCACGCCCTGCTGTTCCTGCCCGGCTTCTCGACCCGCGAGGCGGTGAGCGAGACCTCGGGCCGGGGCGTGGGGCTCGACGTGGTGCAGGAGGCGGCGCGGCGCGCGGGCGGCAGCCTGCGCGTGGAAAGCCGCCGCGGCGCGGGCGCGCGCTTCGTGCTCGACCTGCCGCTGACCGCCGCCATCCAGCCCGTGCTTTTGGTGGAGGCGGGCGGCCACCCCTATGCGCTGCCCGCCGGGCGGGTGGAGAGCGTGCTGCGCCCCGGCGAGCCGCATGGCGCGCGCAGCGAGGCGGCGCTGGAGGCGCTGCTGCACCTGCCGCCGGCCGAGCCACAGGCGGTGGTCGTGCTGTCACGCCCCTCGGGCGCGCTGGCGCTCTCCGTCAACCGGCTGGGGCGGCGGACGGACCTGCTGCTCAAGCCGCTGCACCCCGCGCTCGCCGGCACGCCGGGGGTGGGCGGGGTGGGCGTGCTGGGCAATGGCGAGCCGGTGCTGCTGCTGGAGCCGGACGGGCTGGGGGGTTGAACCCGCCCTGCCCGGGGCGGGACGCGCGCGGCGCTCAGCGCCCGCGGGCGCGGGTCGTCTCTTCCCAGACGCCGCGGAACAGCTCGGCCAGTGCGGCGTTGTCGAGGGGCTGGCGGCGCGCCCCCATCTCCCGCAGCCGCGCCTGCAGGGCGGGCTCCTCCATGATGGCGGCGACCTCGGCGTTCAGCCGCGCGATCACGGCGGGGGGCGTCCCGGCCGGCGCGAACAGGGCGTTGACGGCCATGCCGTCGAAGGCCATGCCGGATTCCCGCAGCGTCGGCACATCGGGCCATTCGGGCAGGCGCTCGGGCGTCGTCACGGCCAGGGGGCGCAGCCGCCCCTCGCGCAGCGAGGCCAGGAAGGCCGGAAGCGGCCCGAGGCTGATCTCCGCCGCGCCGGCCTCGAGGTCGAGGATCAGCGGGGGGGACCCGCGATAGACC
>JBKBSR010000141.1:0-7819 GCA_046291055.1 Roseococcus sp. | reverse complement strand
CCCATCGCGCAGGGCGCGCACGTGCATGGCGGCACGCGCGCCCTCTCCCTCGCGCGCGAGGACGGGCTCTGGCGCGTCGCCACGCCCCATGGCGCGGTGCGGGCGGAGAACCTCGTCCTCGCCACCAACGGCTACACGGACGGGCTCTGGCCACGGCTGCGCGAGAGCGTGGTGCCCGTGTTCAGCTCCATCGCCGCCTCCGCGCCCATCGCGGAGGATCTCGCGCGCCGCATCATGCCGCGCCGCGCCTCCCTCTACGAAAGCGGGCGGATCACCGTGTACTACCGGATGGACCGCGCCAACCGGCTGCTGATCGGCGGGCGCGGCCCGCAATCGCCCATCCGCGACGCGGCGCCCATCGCCTACCTCATCCGCTACGCCGAGCGCCTCTGGCCCGGGCTGCGCGGGCTCTCCTGGACGCATGGCTGGAACGGCCAGCTCGCCATGACGAAGGACCACTACCCGCATCTGCACGAGCCCGCGCCGGGCGTGATCGCGGCCCTCGGCTACAACGGGCGCGGCGTGGCGATGGCGACCGTGATGGGCCGCGAGATCGCCCGCCGCCTCACCGGCACGCCGGCCGAGCGGCTCGACATGCCCGTGACCTCCATCACGCCCATCCCCTTCCACGGATTCTGGAAGCTCGGCGTGCTGGCGAAGCTCTGGGAAGGGCGTATCCGCGATCGCCTCGGCCTATAGGTAGCGCTCCTTCAGCACGCGGCGCAGCAGCTTGCCGGCCTCGCTGCGCGGCAGCTCCTCGAGGAACTCCACGCCGCGCGGCACCTTGGGCCCCGCGAGGTTCTCCCGGCACAGCGCGATCAGCGCCTCTGCGAGCGCGGCGTCGCCCGGCCCGCCGCGCGGAACGACCAGCGCGCGCGGTCGCTCGCCGAACTCCGGGTCGGGGACGCCGATCACGGCCGCCTCCGCCACGCGCGGATGCTGCGCGAGCACCGCCTCGATCTCGGCGGGATAGATGTTCACGCCGCCCGAGAGGATCAGATCGGCGCGGCGGTCGGAGAGGTAGAGGAAGCCCTCCTCGTCCAGCCAGCCGAGGTCGTGCAGCGTGGCCCAGCCCCGCTCGTTGTAGGCGGCGGCGGTCTTCTCCGGGTCGTTGTGGTAGGCGAAGCGGGCGCCGCCCTCGAACCAGATGCGGCCCGTCTCTCCGGGCGGCAGTTCGCGGCCCTCCTCGTCGAGGATGTGCACGGCGCCATAGGCCGGGCGGCCCACGCTGCCGGGTTTGCGCAGCCAGGTCTCGCTGTCGATGAAGGTGGTGCCGATGCCCTCGCTGCCCGCGTAGTACTCGCGCAGGATCGGCCCCCACCAGGCGATCATCGCGCGCTTGACCGGGACGGGGCAGGGCGCGGCCGCGTGGATGGCGCAGCGGTGGCTAGAGAGGTCGTAGCGGCGCCGCACCTCCTCGGGCAGGGCGAGCAGGCGCACGAACATGGTCGGCACCCATTGGCTGTGCGTGACGCGATGCGCCTCGATGAGCGCGAGCGCGCGCTCCGCGTCGAACTTGCGCATGATCACCGCCGTGCCGCCATGGTCGATGGTCCGCTGCACGTAGCGGTTGGGAGCGGCGTGGTAGAGCGGCGCCGGGGAGAGATAGACCGTGTTCTCGTCGAAGCCGTAGAAGGGCTTCCAGCTCATGTCGAACTCGGGCTTCAGGCGGTCCGCGAAGGGGATGAGGGGGCGGCGGATGCCCTTGGGCAGCCCGGTGGTGCCGGAGGAGTAGAGGAACTCGCGCCCGATGGGCCGCCCGCCCTCGGGCCAGCGCGTCGGCCGGCCGTCCATAAGCTCCGCCAGCGGACGGTAGCCGGGAATCGCGCCGCCCGCGCTGAAGCGATGCGGCACGCCCGCAAGATCGAGCGCCGCGGCGAGCGCGCCGAGCCCCGCGCCCGCCACCAGCAGCCGCGCGCCGGAATCGCGCAGCACATGCGCGACCTCCGGCGGGCGCAGATGGATGGAGAGCGGTGTGACCATCAGCCCCGCCCGCTTCGCGGCATAGCTGAGCACCAGGAACTCGGGCGTGTTCTCGAGCAGCAGCGCGATGCCCTCGCCCGGCTGCAGCCCGAGCGCGATGAGGCCGTGCGCGGCCTTGTTCACCCGCGCATCCAGTTCGCCGAAGCCCAGCACCTCGCCCGTGTCGGGGAAGATGGCCGCCGGCTTTGCGGGCGTGGCGCGCGCGCGTTCGGCCAGCAGCGGCATGGGCGTTTCCTCTCCTTCCCCTGCCGGCCATGGTTCCGCCCGCCTCGCGCCGCGTCAAGCAAGCGCGGCCCGAAGGGCGGCGCGGCGCGGGGCGGGGGAGCGGACCGCCGCCCCTCCCCGCCCCTGCGCCCTCAGGCCGCCTCGCGCCCGAACAGGGTGCGATACATCAGGCGATACACGTCCACATTGTCCATCAGCCCGGCCTGGCTGATCCGCTCGGCGTTGCGCCCCACGCCGCGCACCAGGATGCCGCCGTTCACGTCGGTCAGCGTCGCCCATGCGATGGCGAAGGGGTGCCGCTGGCCGTTGCGGTCGGGCGCCGAGAGGAAGGCGGGCGTGCCCGTGCCGCGCTGGCCGTCCAGCGGCGCGCCGTTGCGGTCGCGCTCGGGCAGGTTCGCGCCCTCGCGGATCGCCTGCTGCTGCCGGCCCGGGCCGATCACCTGCATGCCGCCCGCGTCGGAATCGGCGGTGGTGAGCATGAGCGTGTTCGGGTTGGCGGCGACGAAGCGGCGGAACAGGCCGATCGCGGCATCCGCCCGCGCGCCCGCCTCCAGGCTGCCGGCGGCGTTGTTCACGTTGCCGAAATTGTCCGTCCCCTCCTCCTCGGCCACCAGCAGGAAGCCCTGCGGCGCGCGGGCGAGGATGCGAAGCGCCGCCTCGCTCATCTCCGCGAGGGTCGGCGCCGTCGGCACGTAGTGCGGCAGGTTCTGCCGCGCGAGCTCCTCCTCCGGCCGGTCGTGGAAGCTGTGGTCGTGCGCGAAGATGCCCCAGAGGCGCTCGGTGTCCGCGGGCACGGCGGCCAGCTCCTCGCGCGTGAAGACGATGGTGTAGCCGCGCGCGCGCAGCATCTCGATCAGGTTCAGCCCGTCCTCGCGCGCGCCCTCGCCGAAGCGGCCCTGCACGCCGCGCGGCAGATACCAGCGCTCGCCGCTGGCGAGATGCACCTGCACGCCGCTCTCGGCGACGAGGCGCGTGATCTCGGCCAGCGAGTTGCGCCGCTCCGTGCTCGCGACGAAGGCCGCCGTGCCGGGTTCATAGGCCGCGCCGCTGTTGACGAGGCCGACCCAGCGCCCGCGCGCCATCGCCTCGCGCGCGATGGAGCCCTCGAAGCCCGAGAGGCTGCGGATGGGCGTGGCGCCGTCCATGCCGAAGCTGTCGGCCTGCACGCGCACGCCGAAGGCGTGCACGGTGGCCCCGCCATGCGAGGTGCCGGTCAGCCCGTCCTTCATGTGGCCGGAATAGACGGCGATGTGCGGCAGACGGTCCCATTCGAGCCGCCCGTCCGGGCCGGCCACCACCATGCGCGTCGCGTTCCAGTGGTTCACGCCGAAACCGTCGATGTGGCAGAAGATCACGCTCGCCGGGGCCTCCTGCGCGGCGGCGGGAAGCTGCGTGGCGAGCGCGAGCGCCGTGCTGGCGCCGAAGAGCTGGCGTCGGTTCATGGCTGTTCTCCGGGTGGATGACACCGCCGCCTGAGTTAGCGCGCAAGCGGCCGCGTTCCATGGAAGCTTCCGTGACAGGCCTCGCCCCGGCCGCGCGGGAGGGGCGGGACGGCATCCCGGGCATGGCGCCTCCGGGCCCGGCTTGCGTCAGGGAGGCCCGCGTGGTGCGCTGCGCGCGGCAAGGACAAGGAGGAAGCGCATGGACGTGAAGGGTGCGGTGGCGATCGTGACGGGCGGGGCCTCGGGCCTCGGCCTCGCCTCGGCGAGGCGCCTCGCGGCGGCCGGGGCCAGGGTGCTGATCGCGGACCTTCCGGGCTCGAACGGCGCGGCGGTGGCGCAGGAGCTCGGCGGGGCCTTCGCCGCGGCGGACGTGGCCGAGGAGGCGAGCATGCAGGCCGCCGTCGCCGCCGCCGAGGCGATGGGCCCGGTGCGCGTGCTGGTGCATTGCGCGGGGCGCGGGGGCGCGCTGCGCATCCTCGACAAGGACGGCGTGCCCGGCGCGCTCGCGCATTTCGAGGCGATCATCCGGGTGAACCTGACCGGCACCTTCAACGCCGTGCGCCTCGCGGCCGCCGCCATGGCGCGGACCGAGCCGGTGGAGGGCGAACGCGGCGTGTGCATCCTCACCGCCTCGGTGGCGGGCTATGAGGGGCAGATCGGGCAGATCCCCTACGCCTCCTCCAAGGCGGGCGTCACCGGCTTCACCCTCTGCGCGGCGCGCGACCTCGCCAGCCGCCTCATCCGCGTCTGCACCATCGCGCCGGGCATCTTCGACACGCCCATGCTCCAGCGCCTCGCCGATCCCATCAAGCAGTCGCTCGCGCAGAGCGTGCCGAACCCGCACCGCCTGGGCAACCCGGACGAATACGCGAAGCTCGCGATGCAGATCGTGGAGAACGGCTACCTGAACGGCGAGACGATCCGCCTGGACGGCGCGATCCGCATGGCGCCGCGCTGAGATGCCGAAGCGCCCGGAGGAGCTGCGCAGCCACCGCTGGTTCGGCGCGGAGGGCATGCGGGCCTCGAACCACCGCTCGCGCATGCTCCAGCTCGGCCTCGGCCACGAGGAGTTCCAGGGGCGGCCCGTGATCGGGATCGTCAACACCTGGTCCGACCTCATGCACTGCCACGCGCATTTCCGCGAGCGCGCGCAGGACGTGAAGCGCGGCGTCTGGGCGGCGGGGGGCGTGCCCGTCGAGATCCCCGCCATGGCGCTGCCCGAGGTGTTCCAGAAGCCCTCGACCATGCTCTACCGCAACTTCCTCGCGATGGAGACGGAGGAGATCGCGCGCAGCCTGCCGCTCGATGGGCTGGTGCTCATGGGCGGCTGCGACAAGACGGGGCCCGCGCTGATCATGGGCGCGATCAGCATGGGGCTGCCGGCCATCTATGTGCCGGCCGGGCCGATGCTGAGCGGGCATTGGCGCGGGCGCAAGCTCGGCTCGGGCAGCGATGTGTGGAAATACCACGCGGAGCTGCGCGCCGGAACCATCACGCCGCAGGCCTGGAAGGAGATCGAATCCGGCCTCTCCCGCTCGGCCGGCACCTGCATGACGGCGGGCACGGCCAGCACCATGGCGCTGGCCGCCGAGGCGATGGGGCTGACGCTGCCCGGCGCCGCCTCGATCCCGGCGGTGGACTCCGCGCATCCGCGCATGGCCGCCGCCGCAGGGCGGCGCATCGTGGCCATGGTGTGGGAGGATCTCACTCTCGCCCGGCTGCTCGACCAGCGCAGCCTCGACAACTCCGTGGCCGCGACCATGGCCTTCGGCGGCTCCACCAACGCCATCCCGCACCTCATCGCCATCGCCCGCCGCGCCGGGATCGCGATGGACCTCGACCGCTTCGACGCCATCAGCCGGCGCGTGCCGCTGATCGCCAATCTGCGGCCGAACGGGGCGACGCATCTGATGGAGGATTTCCACTACGCCGGCGGCAGCCGCGGCTTCCTCGCCACGCTCGCGCCGCATCTCGCGCTCGACGCGGTGACGGTGAACGGCACGCTGGGTGCGCAGCTCGAAGGGGCGGAGGTGTTCGACCGCGACGTGATCCGCCCCCTCGACAACCCGATCTTCCCCGAGGGCGGGGTGGCGGTGCTGCGCGGCAGCCTCGCGCCCGATGGCGCGGTGATCAAGCACAGCGCCGCGAGCCCCGGGCTCCTGGTCCACAGCGGCCCTGCGCTCGTCTTCGAGGACTACAACGACCTGGATGCGCGGCTCGACGATCCCGCCCTGCCGGTGACGCCCGAGAGCGTGCTGGTGCTGCGCCAGGCGGGGCCGGTGGGCGGGCCGGGCTTCCCGGAATGGGGGATGCTGCCGCTGCCGAAGAAGATCCTCGCGCTCGGCGTGCGCGACATGGTGCGCGTCTCGGATGCGCGCATGTCCGGCACCAGCTACGGCACCTGCGTGCTGCATGTCGCGCCCGAGGCGGCGCTGGGCGGGCCCCTCGCGCTGGTGCGCGACGGCGACATGATCGCGCTCGACGTGCCGAACCGCCGGCTCGATCTGCTGGTGGAGGAGGCGACGCTCGCCGCCCGCCGCGCCGCCTCAGCGCCGCGCAAGCCGCCGCAGCAGCGCGGCTGGACCGGCCTCTACCAGCGCCATGTGCGCCAGGCGGATCAGGGCTGCGACCTCGACTTCCTCGAGCGCGGCGCGCCCTCGCCCGAGCCGGAGATCCACTGATGGCGGGCTACGACCCCCGCCGCTTCCGGGGCCTGACCTGGCACGACGCCACGCCGGGCTTCCGCGACGGGACGGACACGCCGCGCGCCTATCTCGAACGCTGCCTCGGCGAGATCGCGGCGCGCGAGGAGGCGGTGCGCGCCTTCGTCTGCTTCGACGCCGAACTCGCGCGCGAGGCCGCGGAGGAGAGCACGGTGCGCTGGAAGGCCGGCGCCCCCCTTTCGCCCCTCGATGGCATGCCCATCGGCATCAAGGATCTGATCGAGACGCGCGATTTCCCGACGCAGATGGGCTGCGCCGCCTTTGCGGGGCATTTCCCGCGCCGGGATTCCGCGCTGGTGCAGGCGCTGAAGCAGGCGGGCGCGATCATCCTGGGCAAGACCGTCACCACCGAGCTCGGCCAGAGCGAGCCGGGCCCCACGGTGAACCCCTTCGATACGGCGCGCACGCCGGGCGGTTCCTCCTCCGGCTCGGCGGCCGCCGTGGCTGCGGGCTTCTGCCCCGCCGCCATCGGCACGCAGGTCGGCGGCTCCATCATCCGCCCGGCGAGCTATTGCGGGAACATCGCGCTCAAGCCCACCCAGGGCGCGATCCACCGCGGCGAGCGGCAGGGGTCGAGCCAGTCCACCGCCGGCGTGCATTCCAACAGCCACGAGGACATGTGGCTGGTGGCGATGGAGATCGCGCGGCGCGCGGGCGGCGATCCCGGCGCGCTCGGCCTGATGGGCCCCGCGGCCCCGCCGCGCCCGGCGCGGCCCGAGCGGCTGGGCGTGTTCCGCACCGAGGGCTGGGCGCTGCTGCGCCCGGCCGAGCAGCAGGCCTTCGAGGCGCTGCTCGACGCCCTGCGCGGCCTGGGCGTCGAGATCGTCGAGGCGCACCCCTTCCTCGCCTCCTTCGAGGCGCTCTGCGCGCGCGGCAAGGCGGTGACCAACGCCATCGTCGGCTTCGAGAACCGCTGGTCGCTGCTCGAGCTCGAGCGCAACCATCCCGAGGGCCTCAGCGCGCGGGCGAAGGCGCGGCTGCGCGCCTCCGAGGCGCTCTCGGTGGAGGATTATCGCGCCGCGCTGGCCGAGCGCGAGGCGATGCGCGCGGCCATGGCGCGGCTCGCCCCGCTGGTGGATGCGCTGCTCGCCCCCGCGGCCCCGGGCATCGCTCCGCCGTGGGATCCGGCGGCGCCCGGCGCGGCGCAGAACCCGCGCCCCACGGGCGACATCGCCTGCAACGCCGCCACCTCGGCCCTTGGCGTGCCCTGCGTCACGCTGCCCGTGATGGCCGTGGAGGGCATGCCCTTCGCCGCGCAGGTCATCGCACAACCGCACCAGGATGCGCGGGCGACGGCCATCGCCCGCTGGCTGCGCTCAGCCCTGCTCGCCTAGGGTCTGGACTCAATCACGCCCAGTAGGTGATGGCGGAGACGAGGCAGACGGCGGCGAGGAAGTTACGAGCGGTCTTGTCGTATCGGGTGGCGATGCCACGGAAATCCTTGAT
>JBKBSR010000140.1:0-7843 GCA_046291055.1 Roseococcus sp. | reverse complement strand
CCCTTCGAGGCTCAGTTTGAACAGGCGCGCGCGGCGGTGGCCTTGTCCGAGGCGCAGCTCTACAACGCGCGCGTCGCGCTGGCGCGGGCGCGCGAGCTGCGCGCCACCGGCGCGGGCACCCAGGTGGCGCTGGACAACGCGCTGGCGCAGGAGCGCGTGGCCGCCGCCGCGGTGCTCAGCGCCCAGGCGCAGGTGCGCGTGGCGGAGATCAACCTCGCCTACACCGAGATCACCGCGCCGATCTCGGGCGTCATCGGCCGCTCCACCTTCACGCCGGGCAATGTCGTGTCGCCGAACAGCGAGGTGCTGGCGACCATCACCAGCCAGGATCCCATGCGCGTGGCCTTCAGCGTCTCCTCCCGCCAGGCGCAGGAGCTGCGCGAGCGCTTCGAGGCGCGCGGCGGGGCGGATGCGCTGCGGGTGCGCATCCGATTCGCCGGCGGGCGCGTCTATGAGCACGCGGGCCGGGTGGACTTCATCGACACCGCGCTGAACCGCGAGACGGACACGCTGCTGATGCGCGCCTCGCTGCCCAACCCCATGCGCGCGGGCAACGGGACGGCGCTGGCCGGCGGGCGCACCCTGCTCGACGGCCAGTTCGTGACGGTGCTGCTGGAGGGCGCGCAGCCCGTGCAGGCCATCGCCATCCCGCGCGCCGCCGTGGCGCAGGACCAGCAGGGCTTCTTCGTCTTCGTGGTGGACGGCGAGGGCCGCGCGCAGCGGCGCAACATCCGCCTCGGCCGCAGCACGGCCGAAACCGCCGTGGTGGAGGCGGGGCTCGAGGACGGCGAGAGGGTGATCGTCGAGGGCGTGCAGCGCGTGCGCCCCGGCCAGCCGGTGAGCGCCGCCCCCGCGGGCGCGCCGCCGCGGCCAGGCGGCGTGCAGGGCCGGCCGGGCTGATCGGCCGATGTTCTCCGCGCTCTTCATCCGCCGCCCGCGCTTCGCCATCGTCATCTCCATCGTGATGATGCTGGCGGGGCTGCTCTCGCTGTTCCAGATCCCGGTGGCCCAGTTCCCCGACATCGTGCCGCCCACCGTGCAGGTGACGGCGCGCTATCCCGGCGCCTCGGCCGGGGTGGTGGAGGCCACGGTCGCCCAGCCCATCGAGAGCGCGGTCAACGGCGCGGACCGCATGCTCTACATGCGCTCCAACAGCGCCAATGACGGCAGCTACAGCCTCACCGTCACCTTCGCGCTGGGCACGAACCCCGACATCAACACGGTGAACGTGAACAACCGCGTGCAGGGCGTGCTGGCGCGGCTGCCCGCCGAGGTGCAGCGCGGCGGTGTCACGGTGCGCAAGCAGTCGGCCGCGGTGCTGCAGTTCGTCGGCGTCTCCTCCGACAATCCGGAGCACACGCCGCTCTTCCTCTCGAACTACGTCACCATCAACATGCTGGACACGCTGCGCCGCCTGCCCGGCGTGGGCGACGTGCAGATGTTCGGCGCGCAGGACTACTCGATGCGCGTCTGGTTCGAGGTGGACCGGCTGAACAACCTCAACATCACGCCCTCCGAGATCATCGCCGCCATCCAGGCGCAGAACATCCAGGCGGCCGCCGGGCGCATCGGCGCGCGGCCCGTCTCCGACGACCAGCAGTTCCAGTTCAACATCCAGACCCAGGGGAGGCTGACCAGCCCCGAGCAGTTCGGCGAGATCGTGGTGCGCGCGAACCCCGACGGCTCCACGCTGCGGCTGCGCGACGTGGCGGGTATCGAGCTCGGCGCGGCCAACATGGACGTGGAGGCACGGCTGAACCAGCGGCCCACCATCACCATGGGCATCTACCTCTCGCCCGGCGCGAACGCGGTGGAGGTGGCGGGCCGGGTGCGCCGCACCCTGGAGGAGCTCGGCCAGCGCTTCCCGCAGGGCATGCGCAGCACCGTGATGTACGACACCTCCGCCTTCGTGGTGGAGACGATGCGCGAGGTGATCAAGACGCTGATCGAGGCGTTCGTCCTCGTCGTCGTGGTGGTCTATCTCTTCCTCGGCTCGCTGCGCGCCACGGTCATCCCGACCGTGGCCGTGCCGGTCAGCCTGATCGGCACCTTCGCGGTGCTGCTGGCGCTGGGCTATTCCGCCAACACCATCTCGCTGCTCGCCATGGTGCTGGCCATCGGCATCGTGGTGGACGACGCGATCGTGGTGGTCGAGAACGTCGAGCGGGTGATGGAGGAGAATCCCGGCCTCTCGCCGGCTGAGGCCACCGACAAGGCCATGCGCGAGATCACGGGGCCGATCATCGCCATCACCCTCGTCCTGCTCTCGGTGTTCGTGCCCATCGGGCTGATCTCGGGCGTGGCCGGGGTGCTGTTCGCGCAGTTCGCGGTGACGATCAGCGTGGCGATGGTGATCTCGGCCATCAACGCGCTCACCCTCTCGCCCGCGCTCTGCGCCATGATCCTGCGCCATGGCGGGCCGAAGCGCGGGCCCATCAAGTACGTGCTGCGCGCCATAGACCGGGTGCGCGACGGCTATGCCTGGATCGTGGCGCGGCTGGTGCGCGTGGCCGTGCTCTCGCTCGTGCTGACGGCGGCCATCGCCTGGGGCATCCTCGAGATCGGCAAGCGCACGCCCTCGGGCTTCCTCCCTTCGGAGGACCAGGGCGCCTTCTTCATCCAGCTCCAGCTTCCGCAGGGCTCCTCGGTGGCGCGCACGCGCGAGGCGGTGATGCAGGTGGAGGAGCTGCTGCGCGCCAACCCGGCGGTGGAGAACATCCTCGCCATCGTCGGCTTCTCGCTGATCGACGGCGGGGCGCAGTCCAACTCCGCCTTCATGGTGGCGCGGATGAAGCCCTTCGCCGAGCGCACCCGCGTGCAGGACAGCGTCTTCTTCGGCATCCAGCGCGTCTTCGCCGAGGCGCAGGCCATCCGCACCGCCAATGTCTTCGCCTTCAACATCCCGCCCATCATCGGGCTCGGCACCGGCGGCGGCTTCGAATACCAGCTCCAGGACTTCGAGGGGCGCGAGCCGGTGGAGATGGCCTCCGCCATGCTGGGCATGATGGTGGCGGCGAACCAGGACCCGCGGCTGATGGGCGTGTTCTCCACCTTCTCGCCCACCACCCCCTCGCTGTTCCTCGACATAGACCGCGACAAGGCGCAGACGCTGGGCATCCGCATCAGCGACGTGTTCACCACGCTGCAGGCCTCGCTCGGCGGCTTCTACGTGAACGATTTCAACCTGTTCGGCCGCACCTGGCAGGTGAACATCCAGGCCGTGGCGGCGGACCGCGACGACCTGCCCGACATCTGGCGCCTGCAGGTGCGCAACAACCGCGGCCAGATGGTGCCGCTGCGCGCCTTCGCCGATGTGCGCGTGGTGCTGGGGCCGCAGACCATCCAGCGCTACAACAACGTCCGCTCGCTCACGCTCAACGGCGCGCCGCGGCCGGGCGTCTCCTCCGGCGCGGCGCTGGCGGCGATGGAGGAGATCTCGCGCACCGTCCTGCCGCCGGGCTACAGCTTCGACTGGACCGGCACCGCCTATCAGGAAAAGCAGGCGGCGGGGCAGACGGGCGTTCTGATCGCGCTCGCCATCCTCTTCGCCTATCTGTTCCTCGTCGCGCTCTACGAGAGCTGGACCATCCCCGTGCCCGTGCTGCTCTCGGTGGCGGTGGGCGGGCTCGGCTCCTTCCTCGCGCTCTTCGTCGCGCAGCAGCCGCTGACGGTCTACGCGCAGATCGGCCTCGTCGTGCTCATCGCGCTGGCGGCGAAGAACGGCATCCTCATCGTGGAGTTCGCCAAGGAGCAGCGCGAGAAGGGCCTCGGCATCCGCGAGGCCGCGGTGATGGGCGCGCGCATGCGCTTCCGCGCGGTGATGATGACCTCCTTCGCCTTCATCCTGGGCCTCGTGCCGCTGGTCACCGCCACGGGGGCGGCGATGCTCTCGCGCCAGGCGGTGGGGCTGCCGGTGTTCGGCGGCATGCTGGCCGCCTCCGTCTTCGGCATCTTCATGATCCCGATGCTCTATGTGGTGTTCCAGACGCTGCGCGAACGGGTGAAGGGCGCCTTGGGCGCGAAGCCCGCCGCCGCGCCGGCGCATTGAGGAAGGGGAGGAGCCATGTCCGCAGAAGCAAGTCTCGCCGCGCTCGGCATCGTGCTGCCGCCGCCGCCCAAGGCGATGGGCAACTATGTGCCCTGGCGCATAGGGGGCGGGCTTTTGTTCCTCTCCGGCGTCGGGCCGCGCCACCCCGACGGGAGTTTCATGGCAGGGGTGGTGGGGCGGGATCTCAGCGTGGCGCAGGGCTACGAGGCGGCGCGGCTCTGCGCCATCAACCTGCTGGCCAACATGAAAGGGGCGCTCGGCTCGCTCGACCGTGTGGAGACCATCCTCAAGGTGCTCGGCATGGTGCGCGCCGCGCCGGATTTCGGCGAGCATCCGGAGGTGATCAACGGCTGCACCGACCTCTTCGTGGAGGTGTTCGGCGAGAACGGGCGGCCCGCGCGCTCGGCCGTCGGCATGGGCAGCCTGCCGCGCGGCATCCCCGTCGAGATCGAGGCGGTGGTGCTGATCCGCGGCTAGCTATTCCACCTGCGCGATCCAGGCGCGCAGGTTGTAGAAGTTCGTCACCCGCGCGATGCGCCCGCCCTCGATGGCGAAGAAGGCGCCGGCCGGCAGGCGGTAGCTCTGGCCGCGCGCGGGCGGCAGGCCGGGGTCGGTGAGCAGGTATTCGCCGCTGACCACGAACTCCGCGGCGGCGCGGCGGCCATCGGCGCTGACCATCACCACCAGCTCCTCCACCTGTTCGCGGTAGTGGCGGGCCATGCGGTCGAGGAAGGCGCGGAAGGCGGCGCGCCCGCCCTCGCGCGCGCCCTGGTTCACGTCATGCGCCACATCCTCGCTCAGCAGCGCGGCCATGCCGTCCCAGTCGCCGGCGTTGAAGGCGGCGTAATAGGCGCGCAGCAGCGCCTCGGCGTCCATCGCGCCCCCGCTCATGCCGCGAGCACCGGGGCGCGCGCGCCCAGCACCGCCAACAGCGCGGCCGCCGCCGCCGCCTGGCAGGGCTCGATCACCGGCAGGCCGGGCTCGGCCGCGGGGCCGACATGGCGCGCGAGACCGGCGCAGCCCAGCAGGATGGCCTCGGCCCCGCGCCCGGCCAGTTCCCGCGCCGCCTGCGCGATGCGCGGCTGGGGCGCCACCGGGTCGGTCAGCACCTCCATGGGCAGGTCGAGCGGGATCCAGGCGGCGAGACGCTGCTCCACCCCCATGGCCTGCAGGATGCGCCGCTGCCGCGCCTCGGAGCGATGGGTGAAGCCGATCACCCCGAAGCGCTCGGCCCGCGTCATCGCCGCGGCCACGGCGCAGCGGAACATGCCCAGCACGGGCCGGTCGGTGACGGTGCGCGCCGCCTCCAGCCCGGGGTCGCTCACGCAGCCGATGACGTAGGCATCCGCCGCCTCGCGCTCGATGGCGCGGCAGAGGGGCTCGGCCGCCGCATGCCAGTCCCGCCAGGTGACGATGGCGGGCGGCCCTTCGGGCAGGAAGGTCACGTCCAGCCGGGGAAGGCCGGGCGCGGCGAAGGGGGCGACGGCCTCGGCGATTCCCTCGGTGCAGGCCCGCGAGGCGTTGGGGTTGATGATGAGGATTCGTCCCGCCATGGACATCAGCATGGCAGGAAGCGGTTTTCCTTGCCATGCTGCCCGCGCCAGTCCAATTGTGCATCGCAACATGAGCCCATCCGACACCCCCGCCGCCTGGGCGCCCGACCGCGCGCCGCCGCCCTCCCCCTGGCCCCGCCCCGGGCTGAAGGCGGCGCTGTGGCGCGGCGCGCGGGGGCGCTGCCCGGTCTGCGGCGAGGGGCGGGCCTTCCAGGGCTTCCTCCGCGTGGCCGAGGCCTGCGGCCATTGCGGCGCGCCGCTCGGCCGGCTGCGGGCGGATGACGCGCCGCCCTATTTCACCATCTTCCTCGTCGGGCACCTCGTCGTGCCGCCGATCCTGATGGTCGAGCGCCTCCACACCCCTCCCATGTGGCTGCACATGGCCGTGTGGCTGCCGCTGATCGCGGTGCTGACCACGCTGCTGCTGCGCCCGGTGAAGGGGGCCACGCTCGGGCTCATGTGCCGCCTCGGCATCACGGGCGAGGACCAGAGGGCCTGAGCGCGCCGTGCCCGATCGAAGGCTGATCCGCATCGAGCTGCCCGATGCCCCGCCGCCGCCCTCGGCCTATGCCGAGGCGGACCGGCGCCAGGCCATCGAGGATCTGCTGCGCGGCAACCGCTTCGACCCCGCCGGCGCGGGCCAGGGCCCCTTCGGCCTGCGGCTGATGGTCCGCGAGGGGCGGCTCGTCTTCGACATCCGCGACCGCGAGGACGCGCCGCTTCGCGCCGTCATCCTCGCCCTCGGCCCCTTCCGCCGGCTGATCAAGGACTACCTCATGCTCGTGGAGCACCACGAGGAGGCGGTGACCCATGGGGCGATGGAGGCGCGGGTGCAGGCCATCGACATGGGCCGGCGCGGCCTGCACAACGAGGCGGCGGAGCTGCTGATCTCGCGCCTCGAGGGGCGCATCCAGGTGGATTTCGAGACGGCGCGGCGGCTGTTCACCCTGATCGCGGCGCTGCATCAGCGGGTGTGAGGCGGCCCTTCGCCGCCGCTTCGGGCCAGGGACAGGGACGCATGAAGATCAACGGCATCGCCTACCGCTCCGTCTGGCTCGACGAGGATGGCTGGTCGGTGCGCATCTTCGACCAGACGCGCCTGCCCTGGGAGGTGATCCCGCTCCGCCTCACGACATGGCGCGAGGCCGCGCAGGCCATCCGCACCATGCAGGTGCGCGGCGCGCCGCTCATCGGGGCGGTGGCCGCCTATGGCGTGGCGCTGGCCATGCGCGAGGATCCCGCGAGGCTCGAGCCCGTGCTCGAGGCGCTGAACGCCACCCGCCCCACCGCGGTGAACCTGCGCTGGGCGCTCGATCGCCAGCGCGCGGTCCTGCACACCCTGCCGCCTTCCGAGCGCGCCGCGGCCGCCTATGCCGAGGCCAAGGCCATCGCCGACGACGACGCCGAGACCTGCCGCCGCATCGGCGAGAACGGGCTGCCGCTGCTGGCCGAGATCGCCGCCCGCAAGGGGCGCGTGCAGGTGCTCACCCACTGCAACGCCGGCTGGCTCGCCACCGTGGACTGGGGCACGGCGCTCGCGCCCATCTACATGGCGCATGACGCGGGGCTCGAGGTGCATGTGTGGGTGGACGAGACGCGCCCGCGCAACCAGGGCGCGGCGCTGACGGCCTTCGAGCTCGGCGCGCACGGCGTGCCGCACACCGTCATCGCCGACAATGCGGGCGGGCACCTCATGCAGCACGGCGAGGTGGACATCGTGATCGTCGGCACGGACCGCGTGACGCGAACGGGCGATGTGGCGAACAAGATCGGCACCTACCTCAAGGCGCTGGCGGCGCGGGACAATGGCGTGCCCTTCTGGGTGGCGCTGCCGCACTCCACCCTGGACATGCGCGTGCGCGACGGGGTGGCCGAAATCCCCATCGAGGAGCGCGGCGCGGCGGAGGTGACGGAGGTGACGGGCCGCACGGCGGATGGGCGGATCGAGACGGTGCGCGTGGTGGCCGCGGGCAGCGCCGCCGCCAACCCCGCCTTCGACGTGACGCCGGCGCGGCTGGTCACGGGGCTGATCACCGAGCGCGGGCGCTGCGCGGCCAGCGAGGCCGCGCTGCTCGCCCTCTATCCCGAAAAGGCGTAGCGCCGCCTACTCCTCGCCCGCCGCGAGGCCGAGCCGGCGCAGCCGCTCCCACAGCGTGGTGCGGCCGATGCCGAGCACCCGCGCCGCCTCGCCCACCCGCCCGCCGCAGCGGGCCAGCACGCGGCGGATGTGCTCGCGCTCGGC
>JBKBSR010000502.1:0-1660 GCA_046291055.1 Roseococcus sp. | reverse complement strand
ATCGCCGCCGAGGCGCCGCCCGCGCTCGCGCTGCGGCTGGGCGGGGTGAGCGCGCGGCTGAGCGTGGCGCCGGATGAGGCGGGCGGCTTCCTCGCCACCGCGGCGCTGCCCGCCGCGCTGCTGCGCGCCGCGGGCGAGCCCGCGCCCTGGGACCTTATGGCCGAGGGCGGGCCGCCGGCGGTGCTGCGCTCCGTCGCGGCGAACCCGCTCGCGGGCGTGTCGCGCCGGCCCCTGCCGCCGCCCGCCGAGGTGCCACCGCCCGCCGAGGTGCCGGAGCCCGCCCGCGGCGAGGCCCGGCTGCGCTGGGATCTCGCCGAGGGGATCGGGGAGCCCGAGGGCCCCTACCCGGATCTCGGCCTGCCCGAGGGCGTGCGCTGGGTGACCGCGCGCCGGGCCCGCCTCGTGATCGAGGCGACGGAAGCCGGCCCGTTGCGGTTGCATCTCGACTACCGCTGCCTCGTGCCGCGGCAGGGGATGCAGGCCGCGCTGAACGGCGCCGCGGCGGCGCGCCTGGATCTCGCGGGCGGCGGCCTGCATGAGGCGCGGGAGGCGGTGCTCGACCTCGTGCTGCAGCCCGGGCGGAACGAGTTGGCCCTGGCCTTCGAGGCCGGAGTCACCGAGCCGGGGACCGGCCGCGACCTGGTGCTGCTGATCGCGAGGGCAAGGCTCGGCTGAAGGGGCGCGCGGCTCGCCAGGCGCGTGGCCGACGGTGATCGGGCCGGGATGCCACGCGCTGCTCTCGCCCGCGGCGTCGGGCGGCGAGCCGCCGCTCTGCCTGCGCGGGACTCTCGGGTCGGTCGCGTGCGCCGCACGCAGGATGCGCGGCGGAACCCGCGCGAGGCGGCTCCGCATAACAGAGGGCGAAAGATTTGACCTTTCGCGCTCTGGCATGGCGCGCGGGGCTGGTGGGGCGGCCGCGCGCGGAACCGGATCCTGACACCCTTCGGACAAAGGTCGATCCTTTGTCCGCAGGGCGTCAGCCGGCCATCACCCCTCCGCGTGCCGCCCGGCGCGACGCAGCACGGCGCAGAGGCGGGAGAAGGCCAGCCAGAAGGCGCCATGCTCCGGCGCCTCGCCGGGCCTGGCGCCGAAGGCCGGCTCGCCGCGCCGCAAGAGCGGCAGCCGCGCCTCGAAGCGGCCGCGCATGTTCTCGAGGAAGGCGGCGGAGGCGGCGAGGTAGCCCTCGATCATCTCCGCCGCGATCTCGATCTCGGCGCGCGCCGCGCCTTCGGTCGTGAAGCGCTTGAGCGCGCGGCTCTCCTCGGCCAGGGCGAGGTGCAGGCGGTGCAGATCCTGCAGGTGGCGGGCGACGCGCTGGCGCGCCTCGCGCTCGGCCTCGGCGGTCGGCTGGCTGGTCTGGCTCATGGACGGCCTCCGCATCCAGCATGCGCGCGAGGCGTGAAGCGGCGGTGAACGCGACGCCGGTCAGCCGCTCCCGACCACGGTGCGCCGCGCCGCGAGGCCGAACACCTCGACCTCCCGCTCGAAGGCGAGGCCGGTCTTCTCCAGCACGCGGCAGGAGGCCGCATTGCGCGGCGCCGCATAGCCGACGAGGCGGCGCAGGCCGAAGCGCCCGAACCCCGCATCCCGCGCCGCCGCAGCCACCTCGCTCGCCAGCCCGCGCCCCCCGGGCGGCGCGCGCGAGGAGGTAGAGGATCTC
>JBKBSR010000501.1:0-1665 GCA_046291055.1 Roseococcus sp. | reverse complement strand
CCGCCTCGCCCTCCGGCACCAGATCGAGGAAGCGGTCGAAGCAGAGCAGCGCCGCCCCGACGCGGTCGAGCCGCTGGTTCATCAGCCCCGCCTCCCGCCACAGCGAGGCCGCATCGGGGGCAAGGCGCAGCATGTCCTCGGTGCACGCCAGCGCGCGGTCGAGCAGCCCCGCCCGCAGCCGCCGCAGCTTGATGTTGTTCTGCAGCCGCAGCAGCACCTCGCGCTTGCCCATCGGGCGCACCAGGCCGGGGCGCAGTTCCGCCGCCGGCCCCTCGAAACGCTTGATCAGGGCGCGCAGGTCCGGGGCTTCCAGCGCCTCCCCGCCGCCGAACACGTCCACCACCACCTGCCCATGCGGCCCTTCCAGCGCCACCAGGAAATGGCCCGGGAAGTCCACCCCATGCGCCGCCCAGCCTGCCGCCTCGGCGGCGTGCAGCCACAGGATGCCGAGCGCGACCGGGAGGCCGCGCCGGCGCTCCAGCACCCGGATCAGGTTGGCGTTGGCGAGGTCGTCATAGGTCTCGGCATCACCCGCGAAGCCCAGGCTGCCGTGCAGCAGCCCCGCCAGAACCGCGCGGCGCCGCCCGGGATCGCCCTCATCCGCCGCCGCATCCGCCGCCGCCGCGGCGACTGCGGCGCGGGCGATCCCGCTGAGCTCGGCCGAAGCCGCGCGCCAATCGGCCTCCGGGGCATCCACGCGGGCGAATTGCAGCGCGACCGCCGCGATGTCGAGCTCGGCATCGGGCAGGTGGCCGGCGGCATCGAGCGCCGCGCGCGCTTCCTCCAGGGGGTCGGCAGCCATGGCGCCAGTCTCGCGGCGCCGCCGCGCCACGGCAAGCGAGGCGAGTCGCGCGCGCCCTCAGCGCAGCAGCACCGGCAGGATGGCGTCGAGCCGCAGCAGCCCCTCCGCCGTCGCGGCCAGCCTGCCGCCGCGCCAGGCGAGGTAGCCCTCCTCACGCAGCGCCTCGAGCATCGTGCCGTCCACCGCCTCGGCGAAGGGCAGGCCCGCGCGGGCCTCGATGCGGGCGGGATCCACGCCCTCGGCCAGCCTCAGGCCCATCAGCAGCGCCTCGCGCGCGCGCTCGGCCGGGGCCAGGGGGCCTTCCTCCACCGCGGCATGGCCGTCGCGCTCGACCCGCGCCGCCCATTCCTCGGGCCCCCGGTGCCGCCGCGCCGCCAGCATCCGCCCATCGCGGAGCACGCGCTGATGCGCGCCCGGCCCGATGCCGAGATAGTCGCCGTAGCGCCAATAGGCGAGGTTGTGCCGGCTCTCCGCGCCCGGCCTCGCATAGTTGCTGACCTCGTAGGCCGCGAGGCCGAAGCGCGCCGCCTCCTCCGCCGTGGCCGTGTAGAGGCGCGCCGCCGCCTCGCCCTCCGGCAGCGCGAAGACGCCGCGCGCATGCAGCGTCGCGAACTGCGTCCCCGGCTCGATCGTGAGCTGGTAGAGCGAGAGGTGATCCGCCGCGAGCGCCAGCGCCCGGCGCAGCTCCGCCCGCCAGGCCGCCTCCGCCTGGCCCGGCCGCGCATAGATCAGGTCGAAGGAAAGGCGCGGGAAGATCGCGCGCGCCGCCTCCAGCGCCGCCACCGCCTGCGCGGCATCGTGCCGGCGGCCGAGGAAGCGCAGCGCCTCCTCCTCGAGCGACTGGACGCCGAGGCTCGCCCGGT
>JBKBSR010000500.1:0-1666 GCA_046291055.1 Roseococcus sp. | reverse complement strand
GAGCCACAGCCACTCCATCCGCGCGAAGCGGAAGGCGATGGCGGCGAAATGGGGACGGCCCGCTTCGGCGTCGCGCGGGGCCGGTGGCGGGGCCGCGACCGGCGTGCCGGGGGCGGGCTCCAGCGCGTAGCACATGCGGCTGAAGGGGCGGCTCGCCGCCCAGGCGGCCTCGGCGAAGGCGTCCTCGCGGTGCAGGCTGGCGCGGCCCTCGAGGCGGAGCTGGATCTGCGCCTTTGCGTCGTAGAGGTGCAGGGCGGCGCGCGGCTCGCGCGCGAGTTCGGCGATCTTGGCGCTGCGCGCGTCGCTGTGCAGGCGCAGCGTGCGGGTGGCGGGGTCGAAGCCGCGCATCACCAGGGTGCGGGCGCGCGGCGCGCCATCCAGGCCGATGCTGGCCAGGGTGGGGGTGTGGAAGGCGTGCCGCCGGTCCGCCACGCCGCGCGCCAGCAGGGCGAAGGCCTCGGCGCGCGCGGCGGCGAGGTCGTCGGCGAAGGCGGGGCGGGTCTTCATCCGCGCGCCAGCCAGCGGGCGGCCAGCGCCGCGCCGGACTCGAAGGCGGCCTCCGCTCGCCCGCCGAGGCAGCCGTCCGAGGCGTAGCCGAGCGTTCCCTCCAGCAGGCATGCCTCGCCGAGCGGCTGCTCCAGCAGCGAGAAGCGCCAGCGATGCGCCTGGGCGAACAGGGGTTCGGGCGCGCCCAGCGCGCCGAGCAGGGGGGCGATCACCGCCTCGGGCGCTGCCTCCAGATGGGCGCGGGAGAAGGCGGGGTCGGCCTGGATCACCCAGTTCTCCTGCCGGGCCTCGCGGCCGGGCTTGGCGCTGTCGCGCGCCGCCCAGCCGATGGGGCCCTGCCCGCGCAGCGTCTCGGGCAGGGGCAGCCGCGCGGGGAAGGCGGCCAGCACCGTCCAGCAGGGCGCGTAGCGGATGCGCGCGAGAGCCCCGGCCAGCTCGGGCGCGTGCGGGGCGAGCAGCGGGATGGCCTGGGGCGCGGGGCAGGTGAGCAGCACCCCCGCGAAGGGCCCCTCCTCGCCGCCGGCATGCAGGAGGCGCCAGCCCGCCCCCTCGCGCCGCAGCGCGGTGACGGTGACGCCGGTGGCGAGATCGAGCCCCCGCGCCAGGCGCCGCCCCAGCGCGGACATGCCGGGCAGCGGCACGCGCCGGGCCGGATCGGGCCAGGGCGCGCAGCCCGCCTCCTCCAGCAGCGCGGCGAAGGGGGCGCCCTCGGCGCGCAGGTATTGCGCGCCATGGTCGAAGCGGTGCTCCACCCCCGCATGGGTCACGCGCCGCGTGGCGAGCCGCCCGCCCGGGGCGCGGCCCTTGTCGAAGAGGCGGACGGGCTGGCCGGCGGCCGAAAGGGCCCGGGCGGCGGCGAGGCCGGCGAGGCCCGCGCCGAGAATGGCGAGGGGAAGCATCGCCCCTTCCATGGCAGCGGGGCCGCGCGCGGCGCAAGATGGGCGGGGGCGAGGGAGCCGGGCGGCCGCCACGCCGCAGCGTCAGCGCCCAAGCCAGCCGGCTGCCTGTGTCATACCAGCGGCCGCACCGCCTCTTCAGAAGTCGAAATCAGCGGCCGCTGGTATCACACCCCCCAGGGCGGGAAGGGATCGGGCAGCCGCGCCCAGGCTTTCGGCCCGCCGCGCATTTCGGCCTCCGTCAGCAGGCAGGCGTCGAGCTT
>JBKBSR010000499.1:0-1666 GCA_046291055.1 Roseococcus sp. | reverse complement strand
AGCCGCGGTCGGTCCGCGAATACCTGGAGATGCAGGCCGCCCGGCGCGGGGTGTGAGCCGCGTCAAGAAACGTGCGAGAATGCCGGCGGCCGACCCGCCGGTGTTTTCAGGCGGCCTTCATGCGGGCCGGCCCAGCAGCCGGGGCGCCTCGGGCCCCGTGTTCAGCATCAGGTCCACCACCGAGACGGCGGGCTCAAAGCCGCCCCAGAGCTGCGGGTAGGGCGGATAGCCCGAATAATCCATCCAGGCGATCTCGATTCCGCGCCGGGCGAAGGGCGCGGGGTCGAGATAGGCCTGGGCCGCGGGGCCGGAGAGGTAGCGCCTGCCCCCCACCGCCTCGGTCAGGGCCGCCAGCCGCTCGGAGGGGTCGAGGGCGGGGAGTTCCGCGCGCGGGATGTGGTCGGAATCGCGGCTGATGGCGAGGCCGAGGCCGAGCCGCGCGCAGACGGCGCGGATCAGCCGCTCGTTCATGCGGCTGAGCAGCTCCTCCTCGGCGGCGGCGCGCAGCGTGGCCTCCAGCCAGGGGAAGACCTCGGCGTGGTAGGGGGCGCGCGCATAGGCCAGGGCGATGGCGCGCAGGTGTTGCCCCGCCCAGTCGCGGCCCTGGATGCGCGTCTCGTCCACCGCCTGGTGGTATTTCCCCTTGGCCTCCACCGGCACGGTGAGCCAGGCGAGGCCCTGGGACGTCTTGATGCGGTTGCGGTTGCGCCAGTCGCGCCGGGTGTATTGCACGCTGTCGAGGATCACCAGCGCATCGGCCTGGCGCAGCATGTCGAACCAGCCGCGCCAGGGCAGGTAGTTCGACTGGGTGACGACGACGGTGCGGGCCACGCGCCTCAGCCCGGGCCCAGCACCTGCGCCAGCGCCTCCGCCACGCGCCCCTGCTCCTCGGGCGTCAGGCGCGGATGCAGGGGCAGGCGGATCAGCCGCGCCGAGAGATCCTCCGTCACCGTCATCGGCCCCGCGGCGCGGCCGTAGCGCAGCCCCGCGGGCGCGGAGTGCAGGGGCACGTAGTGCATCACCGCGTTCACGCCGAGCGCGGCCAGGCGCTCGAGCGCGGGGTCGCGCTGCGCGGCCTCGGGCACCAGCACGAAGTAGATGTGGCCGTTGTGCCCGCATTCCTGCGGCACGCGCGGGCGGGAGAGGCGGCCTGCCGCCTCCAGCGGCGCGAGCAGCGCGTGGTAGCGCTCCCAGGCGGCGAGGCGCTGCGCCGTCACCTCCGGCCCCGCCTCGAGCTGCGCGAGCAGGAAGGCCGCCGTCAGCTCCGAGGGCAGGAAGGAGGAGCCGATGTCCACCCAGGTGTAGCGCGCCACCTCGCCGCGCGCGAACTGGGCGCGGTTGGTGCCCTTCTCCCAGACGATCTCGGCGCGCAGCGCGAGCTCGGGGTCGTTCACCAGCAGCGCGCCGCCCTCGCCCGAGATCAGGTTCTTCGTCTCGTGGAAGGAGATGGCGGCGGCCATGCCGAAGCTGCCGAGCGGCTTGCCGCGGAAGCTCGCGTGCAGGGCCTGGGCCGCGTCCTCCATCACCGCGAGGCCGTGGCGTTCGGCGATCTCCATGATCGCGTCCATCTGCGCCGCCACGCCCGCGTAGTGCACCACCGAGATGGCCTTGGTGCGCGGCGTGATGGCGGCCTCGATGGCGGCCTCGTCGATGTTCAGCGTGTCGG
>JBKBSR010000139.1:0-7992 GCA_046291055.1 Roseococcus sp. | reverse complement strand
CCGTCATCGCCGCGGCGCTGCGGCGCTTCACCACCGTGGCGCTGGTGGCGCAATGCGAGGCGCTGGGCCTGCCCTACGCCCCCATCGGCAAGCCCGCGGACCTGTTCGACGATCCGCACCTGAACGCGAGCGGCGGGCTCGTGCCGCTCACCCTGCCCGACGGGCGGCCGGTGAAGCTGCCGGCCCTGCCGATCTCCCTCGACGGCGCGCGCCCCCCGCTGCGGCACGACCTCGCGCCGCCCGGCGCGCACAACGAGGAGATCGCGCGCGAACTCGGGCTCGGCGAGGCGGAGATCGCCGCGCTGCGCGCCGAGGGCGTGCTGGCCTGACCCCCCTTCCCCTTTCGCCCCGCGCCGTCAGATGATGGGGGCGAGAAGGGACGAGGGAGCAGACCATGCCGAAGTTCGGCCTCAGCCAATCCGTGCGCCGCGTCGAGGATCCGCGCCTGCTGCTCGGCGGCGGGCGCTATACGGACGACATCGCCCTGCCCGGCGCGGCCTTCGGCCTGGTGCTGCGCAGCCCGCACGCCCATGCGGCGATCAAGGGCGTGGATGCGGCCGCCGCCAAGGCCGTGCCCGGCGTGCTGGCCGTCATCACGGGCGCGGATCTGGTGGCGATGGGCATCGGCGAGGTGCCCTGCGCCATCCCGCTGAAGAACCGCGACGGCACGCCGCGGGCGGAGACGCCCCGCCTGCCGCTCGCCACCGACCGCGTGCGCCATGTGGGCGACCCGGTGGCCTTCATCGTGGCCGAGAGCCTCCAGCAGGCGCGCGACGCCGCCGAGGCGGTGGTGGTGGACTACGAGGAACTCCCCTCCGTCACCGACCTCGCCACCGCCCATGAGCCCGGCCAGCCGCAGATCTGGGAGGGCGCGCCGAACAACATCTGCTTCGACTGGGAGGCGGGCGACAAGGCGAAGACCGACGCGCTCTTCGCCCAGGCCGCGCATGTCACCCGCCTCACGGTCGTGAACAACCGCGTCGTGGTCGCCTCCATGGAAGGCCGCGCCTGCGCGGCGGAATACGACGCGGCGAGCGGACGCTACACGCTGCACGCCGGCACGCAGGGCTCCTGGCTGGTGAAGAACCTCCTCGCCAGCTCCGTGCTGAAGGTGGACCCCGAGAAGGTGCGCGTCGTCACCCCCGATGTCGGCGGCGGCTTCGGCATGAAGCTCTACCTCTACGCCGAATACGCGCTGTGCGCGATCGCGGCGAAGCTGGTGGGCCGCCCCGTGAAGTGGCGCGCCGAGCGCACGGAGGCCTTCCTCTCCGACACGCATGGGCGGGACAACATCACGCTGGGCGAGCTCGCGCTCGACAAGGAGGGGCGCTTCCTCGCGCTGCGCACGCGGAACTACGCCAACATGGGGGCCTACCTCTCCACCTTCGCGCCCTTCATCCCGACCGGGGCGGGCACCAAGGTGCTGGCGAGCGTCTACGACTTCGGCGCCATCCACGCCCATGTGCTGGGCGTGCTGACCAACACCGTGCCGGTGGACGCCTATCGCGGCGCGGGGCGGCCGGAATCCAACTACCTGGTCGAGCGGCTGATCGACCAGGCGGCGCGCGAGCTGGGCATGGACCGCATCGAGCTTCGCCGCCGCAACATGGTGACGGGGGCGAAGATGCCCTACGTCACCGCCATCGGCCAGCGCTACGACAGCGGCGATTTCCCCCGCCTGATGGACGCGGCGCTGGCGAAGGCCGACTGGGCCGGCTTCCCCGCCCGCCGCGCCGAGGCGGCGAAGCGCGGGAAGAAGCGCGGCATCGGCCTCGCCTACTACCTCGAGGCCACGGGCGGCAGCCCCACCGAGAACGCCAAGCTCGTCTTCGCCGAGGACGGCATGGTGGACGTGTTCGTGGGCACCCAGAGCACCGGCCAGGGCCATGAGACGGCCTACGCCATGCTCACCTCGCACGAGCTCGGCATCCCGCTCGAGAAGATCCGCGTGAAGCAGGGCGATTCGGACACGCTCCCCTCGGGCGGCGGCACGGGCGGCGCGCGCAGCCTCTATTCCGAGGGGCAGGCCATCCTCGTCACCACCGCGAGCGTGATCGAGAAGGGCAAGCAGGCGGCGGCGGAGGTGCTCGAGGCCGCCGTGGCGGACATCGAGTTCGACCCGCGCGGCGCGGGCGGCGGCCGCTTCGCCGTGGCGGGGACGGACCGCGCCATCGGCATCCTCGAGCTCGCGGCGCGGCAGCGCGCGCGGGTGGCGGCGGGCGAGGACACCACGCTGCTCGACGCCTTCGAGGTGGCGAAGATCGACGCGCACACCTTCCCCAACGGCTGCCATGTGGCCGAAGTGGAGGTGGACCCGGAGACGGGCGTGGTCACCATCCCGCGCTACATCGTGGTGGACGATGTGGGCCATGCGCTGAACCCGCTGATCGTGCGCGGCCAGGTGCATGGCGGCGTGGCGCAGGGCATCGGCCAGGCGGTGCTCGAGAAGACCGCCTATGACCGCGAGAGCGGCCAGCTCCTCTCCGCCTCCTTCATGGACTATGCGCTGCCGCGGGCCGACGACCTGCCGGACATCGAGGTGGACCTGATCGAGGTGCCCTGCGAGACCAACCCGCTCGGCGTGAAGGGGGCGGGCGAGGCCGGCGCGGTGGGCTCGCCGCCCGCCGTGGTGAACGCGATCATCGATGCGCTGAGCGAGGCGGGCGTGACCGCCCTCGACATGCCCGCCACGCCCGAGACGGTGTGGAAAGCGCTGCACGCGGCCTGAGCGGGCCGCATCGGCGGGCCGGCGGGCCCTCGCGCCGGGCTGTTCCTCCAGCCGACGGCCTGCGCCCGGCGCCCGGTGGCGCCGGGGCGCCCTCGCGTCAGGGCATCAGCCCCAGCGCGGAGAACAGAGCCGACATGCCGACCATGAAGACGGCGGAGATGGTGACGGCCGCCAGCCCATATTCCAGGGAGGTCATGGGCGGGCCTCCAGGATCGGGGCGCGAACGCATCCGGCGTGACGTGACATGGGCTGTCTCCTTCGAGGAGGCGGTTGCGCTTCTTGCAAGGCTTGGCGCGGTCTCGCCTCTCCATCACCATGCCACTACGAAAGGCGCGGATCAATCATTTTGTTTTGTCTCATATTTTGGATGAAACTTCACGGAAGCGGTGGAAGACCGGGTTTCCGTCATGCCGGCGCCAGCCGCCGCGCCGCCTCGGCATAGCCCACGCGGCGCTCGGGCGGCGTGGGCCAGCGCCCGCGCACCCGCTCCAGCAGCATCGCCGCATCGGCCTGCAACCCGGCCTTCAGCGCCACATCGAGGAAGAGCTGCTCCAGCACATCCTGCTGGGCGTGGCTGCCGCCCAGCTCATGCATGCCGCCCAGCGCGGGGCGCATGGCCGCGACGGCCTCCGCATACTCCCCCCGCGCCCGGTGCAGCAGCGCCTCGCAGACCGGGATCGCCGCCTCGCGGACGATGCGCGGGTTCTCGCCCCGGTTCGCGCCGGCATAGTCGCGCATCGCCTCCAGCATGCGCCCGGCGGCGGCGAGCCGGCCCGTGGCGGTCAGCGCCATCATCCAGTGCGGCAGGGTGAAGGCGGAGAGGCAGTCGCCGATGCGCGCCTCGGCCTTCTCGGCCAGCTCCTCCCAGCGCGCGCCCACGTCCACGCCCTGCCGCTCCAGCCGGAACAGCATGGAGGCGGCGTTCTGGCAGTCTATGTAGAGGTCGGGCTGCACCTGGGTCACCGGGCTGTCCAGCTTGCGGAACCCCTCGTCGTAGAGGCGCAGCACCTCGGCGTGCTCGCCGCGCTCGAGGTGGAACATGGCCTGGTGCCAGAAGATATGGTGGCGCAGGTTGTTGCCCTCGCCGAAGTGCGGCGTCAGGCGCGTGATCCAGCCGATGCCCTCGGCGCGGCGGCCCTGCATCTCCAGCACATGGGCGATGGCGTGCGCGGCCCAGAGATCGGCCGGGTCGCGGCGGATGGCCTCGCGCCCCGCATTCTCGGCCACCACGTAGTTCCCGCATTCCTCGTTGGCGAAGGCTCGGCAGGCGAGCACGGAGCCGTAGCCGGGAATCTCCTCGCCCCAATGCGGCAGGCTGCGCTCCACGCTCGCCAGCATGGCCTCGGGCCGTCCCATCCAGAAGGCCGAGAAGTGGTGGAAGCGGAAGGCCAGCATGTCGCGCGGGTGCTGCGCCAGGATGTCCTCCCACACGGCCAGCGCCCGCTCCTGCGCGCCCTCGGCCCAGGCCTCCAGCGCATCCAGGTGGCGCGCCTCGCGCGGGTTGGGGCGCAGACCGCGCGCCGTGGCGATGGCGGCCCGCGCGGCGGGAATGTGCGCGACATTGTAGGCGAGCAGCGCGAAGCCCGCCTTCATGGCGTGCAGCATGGGCGCCTCGGCGTCCAGCTTCAGCGCCTCCTTCAGCCGCAGCGGCGTGTCGAAGCGGTATTTGAGGAAGGCCTCCACCGTCGCGTCGAAGGCGGCGGCGGCGGCCTCCGAAGCGAAGCTGGCGGCGTTGCCCTGGGCGTCCTGCGGCATGGGCTCAGATCCCGAGTTCGGCGAGGAAGGCGTCGTGCTCGCCCAAGGCCGGCGCGGGCGCCGTGGCGGCGCCGAGCCCGGGGACGAGCGGGAAGGGCAGCGTGCCGAGGCCTGGCTGCGCGAACAAGGGGGCGGCCCCCACCGCCCGCACATGCGGATCGGCCAGCCAGTCGAGCGGCGTGTTCACCCGCTCGCACAGCAGCCGCGCGGCCTGCAGCCGCGCCACCCATTCGGCGGCGGGGCGGGCGCGGAAGGCCGCCTCCAGGATGGGGCGCAGCGCCGCCTTGTGCGCGGCGCGCTGCGGGAAGCTCGCGAAGCGCGGGTCGTCCGGCAGATCGGGCAGGCCGAGCTCGCGGCAGAGGGCGACGAACTCCTCCTCCCGCACCATCGCGATCATCACGAAGGCGCCGTCCTGGGCGGGCCAGGCGCCGGCGGGGACGTTCATCTCGGCCGGCAGCCGGCCGAGCAGCCCCGCCTCGGCCAGCGGCAGCACCATCAGCGAGGCCGCGGCCTGCATGAGCGAGACGTCGAGAAGCCGCCGCCGCGGCGGTGCGCCGGCCGCGCGGTCCCGCGCCTGATCGGCCAGCGCGGCCTGGCAGGCGGCGAAGGCGGAGAGGCCGGTGAACACGTCCACCACCAGCGTGCCCGCCTTGTGCGGCACGCCGTCCATCCCCGCGTTCAGCGCCACCAGGCCCGAGAAGGCCTGCGCCACGCCGTCGGTGCAGGGGCGCTCGGCATAGGGCCCCTGCTGCCCGAAGCCGGAGACGGAGACGCAGACGGCATCCGGCTTCGTCCGCTCCGGCCCCAGGCCGATGCGCGCGGCCACGCCGGGGCGGAAGGCCTCGATCAGCACATCGGCGCGGGCGGCCAGCGCCCCGGCCCGCGCCCGCCCCTCGTCGGTGGCGAGGTCCAGCACCACGCCCTTCTTGCCCCGGTTGAAGGCGGTGGACATCACCGAATGGCCCCCGGCCCGCGCCGTCAGCCCGCGCGACCAGTCGCCCTGCGGCGGTTCGAGCTTCACCACCGTCGCGCCGCACAGCGCCAGCAGCATCCCGCAATAGGGCCCCGCGATGCCCTGCGCCGCGTCGAGCACGAACAGGCCCTCATAGGGTTTCGTCATGGCCGTTCCTCCGTGGTGGGCCTATCCTCGCGCCAAACACGCGAGGGAGGAACGCCATGCGCGCCCTGCTCTGCGAAAGCTGGCGCGACTTCGACGCGCTGGAGGTGAAGGACATCCCCCCGCCGCCGCTGCGCCCCGGCGCGGTGCGGCTTGCGGTGGAGGCGGCCGGCGTCTCCTTCGCCACGCAGCTCGTGGTGGCGGGGAAATACCAGCGCAAGCCGCCCCTGCCCTTCGTGCCGGGCACGGAGGTGGTGGGCCGGGTGCTGGAGGGGCCGCTGCCCGCCGGCACGCGGGTCTTCGCCGTGCTCGACTGGGGCGGCTTCGCCGAGCAGGCGGTGGCGGACGCCATCCACTGCGTGCCCATCCCCGCGCATCTGCCGCATGAGGCCGCCGTGGCCTTGCCCATCAGCTACCCCACCGCCGCGGGGGCCCTGCTCTGGCGCGCGAGGCCCGGGCCGGGGGAGTGGGTGCTGGTGCTGGGTGCGGCGGGCGGCGTCGGGCTCGCGGGCGTGGAGGTGGCGCGCGCCATGGGCTGCCGCGTGATCGCCCGCGCCGGGGCGGCGAAGCACGCGGCGCTGGCCGCGCGCGGGGCGGAGGTGATCCTCGATTCCGCCCTTCCCTTCCGCGAGGCGGTGCGCGCGGCTACCGGCGGCGCTGGCGTGGCCTGCGTGCTGGACACGCTGGGCGGCCCCGCCTTCGAGGAGGCGCTGCGCTGCCTCGGCGATGGCGGCACGCTCGTCACCATCGGCTACGCGGGCGGCGGCATCCCGAGCGTGGCGGCCAACATCCTGCTGCTCAAGAACATCGCCGTGGCCGGCTTCAACTGGGGCAGCTATGTCGGCTGGTCGCCGGGCGACGGGCGGGAGCGCCACGCGCCGCGCGTGCGCGCCCTGTGGGGGCAGCTCGTGGAGTGGTGGGCGCAGGGGAAGCTGAAGCCC
The DNA here is from genome assembly GCA_046291055.1 of Roseococcus sp. Taxonomy (GTDB): domain Bacteria; phylum Pseudomonadota; class Alphaproteobacteria; order Acetobacterales; family Acetobacteraceae; genus Roseococcus. The sequence continues at coordinate 1,451 of JBKBSR010000139.1, read as the reverse complement.
GAGATCCACGCCCGCTTCCCGCTGGAGGGCTTCCGCGAGGCGATGGCGGAGCTGCGCGCCCGCCGCGCCGTCGGGCGCGTGGTGCTCACGCCAGCGGCCGGCGTGTCTGGCCCGTGAGAAGGCGGCGCGGCCGCCGGTATGCCTTGGTTTCGGCGCGCCAACCCTGTGCGCGATAGGTGCGGCCCTCCGGCCGCCCGCATCATACGCTCTGCAGCAGCCCCGCGAAGAGCTTCCCGCGCGTGGCCAGGGAGCTGACCTGCACATGCTCCTCCAGCGTGTGCGCCATGGCGCCCTGGATGCCCAGCCCATCGAGGGTGGGGATGCCCATGGCGCCGGTGAAGTTCCCATCCGATCCGCCGCCCGAGGATTGGTGCGGCAGCGCGAAGCCCAGCCGCCTCGCAAGCGCCTCGGCCGTCGCGTGCAGGGCCAGCACCTTCTCGTCCGGCTCCCAGACCGGGCGCGTCACGCCGCGCGTCACCGCGAGCTGCACGTCCTTGCCGCTGGGGCGCAGCGCCAGCATCCGCGCCACGCCCGCGTCCAGATCCTGCTGGCGCTTGGCCATGGAGAGCACCTCGGCGTCGCAATGCGTGGCCACGCAGTTCACCCACTGCCCGGCGTGGACGACGCCCACGGAGAAGGTGCAGTCCTCCGTCGTCATCTCCTCGATGGCGAGGATCTGCTTCGCCATCTCGCGGATGGCGCTGCGCCCCTCGGAAAGCCGCGCGCCCGCATGGCTCGGCCGGCCGGTCGTGCGCAGGTTGAAGCGCGCGATGGCGTAGCGCCCCGTCACCACGCCGCCATCGGGCCGCGCCGGCTCGGGCACCAGCACCACGGCATGCCGCGCCGCTTCCGCCTCGATCAGGTCGCGCGTGGAGGGGCTGCCCACCTCCTCGTCGCTGGTCAGCAGCACGGTCACGGGGCGCGAGGTCGGGATGCCTGCGCGGATGAGCTGCCCGATCGCCTCGATGGCGAGGTAGGTGCCGCCCTTCATGTCCTGGATGCCGGGGCCGTAGGCGATGTCGCCCTCGCGCCGGAAGGGCAGGCCATTCGCGAGCGTGCCCACCGGATGCACCGTGTCGAGATGCGCGAGCACGAGGATGCCCTTCTCGCGGCTCTCGTGCGGGAAGCGCGCGCGCACGCAGTCGCCGAAGCCCATGCGCCCGGGGATGGTCTCGACGGTGGCGCCCATCAGCGCCAGGTGCCGCGCCGCCATCGCCATCATGCGGTTCACCGCCGCCGCGTCGTGGGTGGGGCTTTCGCACTCCACCCAGGCGCGCAGGCCGGCGAGCATCTCCTCGGCGTCGAAGGGCAGGTCGAGCTTGGCGTCCATCGCGGTTCCCTCTTTGATGGAGGAATCATGCGCCTGCTCCTCGCCAACGCCAACACCACCGAGGCCATCACGCAGCTCTGCGCCGCGGGAGCGCAGGTGGGAGAAGCAAACAGAAGAGAGG
>JBKBSR010000498.1:0-1689 GCA_046291055.1 Roseococcus sp. | reverse complement strand
CCGCGATGCGCGCCTCGAGGTCGGCGATGGCGATGTTGAAGCTCTCCTCCTCCACATCCACGAAGACCGGCGTGGCGCCGAGCACCAGCGGAACCTCGGCGGTGGCGGTGTAGGTGAAGGCCGGCAGGAACACCGCATCCCCCGGCCCGATCCCCTCGGCCATCATCGCGATCTGCAGCGCATCGGTGCCCGAGGAGACGCCGACCGCATGCGCGCAGCCCGCGAAGGCGGCGAGCCGCTCCTCGATCTCGGCCACTTCCGGGCCGTTGATGAAGCGGCCGGAATCCAGCACGGCGGCGATGCGGCGGTCGAGCTCGGGCCGGATCAGCGCCTGCTGGGCCTTCACGTCGAACAGCGCGATGGGGGTGGTCATGGGGTGGCGGTGCCTCGTGGTGCGGAACGCGGCGCCGTCATAGACCCGCCTGCCGCGTCGCGCGAAATCACCGATCGTGTCCTTGTGCAACGTAGCATGCGCGCGCTGGAGCAGCGCCCGCTCTGGAGGGACCGCTCTGCCGTGATGCTGCCCTAGCGCTCCGCCGCCGCGATGCCCGCCAGCGCGGCGAGAAGCGCCAGCGCCGAGCCGAGCCCCACCGGCCAGGCATGGCCCCGGCTGCCCAGCACCGCCGCATAGACGGCCTTGGCGACGATGTTGCTCGCCACCGCGACCGCCACCGCGCGCGCCGCGAGGCGCGGGCTGATCACCTCCGGGGCCAGCAGCGGCACCGAGAGGGTGATGGCGTCCACATCCGTCAGCCCCGTCACCGCCGCGATCGCCACCACCGCTGCGCCGCCCAGCCGCTCGGCCCCGAGCCGCGCCAGCGTGCCGACCAGCGCGAGCAGCCCCGCCATGCGCAGCACGGTGCCGATCTCGAAGGGATTGGCCGGCGCCTTCGCCGCCTCCGCCGCGGTCGCCCGGCGGCCCGCCAGCACCAGCGCCGTCAGCGCCATGGCGAGCGCCGCGGCGACCAGCGCCGGCGCCACCGCGCGCCCAGTGGCCGGGGCGACGATGAGCGCGAGCACCGTCGTGCGCAGGCAGGAGACGGCGCCCGAGACCAGCGTCCCCGCCGCCAGCGCGCGCGCCGGCCCGCCCCGCCGCGACGCCGCCGCATTGGCCAGCGTGACGGCGGTCGAGGCGACCAGCCCGCCCGCGGCACCGGCCAGCAGCAGCCCCGCCCGCTCCCCGCCCAGCTTCACCGCGAGGTAGCCGAGGAAGGAGACGCCGGCGAGCAGGATGGCGAGCATCCAGACCTGGTGCGGGTTGACGCCGGCGAGCCACGGGATCGGTTCGTCCGGCACCAGCGGCAGCGCGACCAGCGTCATGGACAGCAGCAGGATGGCCGAGCGCAGTTCCGCCCAGGTGATGCGCGCCATCAGCCCGTGCAGCGATTCGCGCGCCGCCAGCACCGCGGTCATCGCCACCGCCGCTGCGCCGGCCGCCGCCATCTGCCCCTGCACGGCGAGCGCGCCGAGCGCGAAGGTCGCCACCGCCGCGACCACCGAGGTGGCGCTGAAGCGGTTCTCGGCGTCCGCCTCGCGCAGCGCGAAGGGCAGCAGCACCGTCACCATGGCGAGCATCCCGGCGGCGAGCAGCACCGCCCCGCCGACCGGCCCGGCCGCCAGCGCGAGCGCGCCGAGCACGCCGCCCGCAAGGCCCACCAGCGCGAAGGTCCGCACGCCGGCGGTGCGCCG
>JBKBSR010000138.1:0-8075 GCA_046291055.1 Roseococcus sp. | reverse complement strand
GGTGCGGGCGGGGTGGTGCTGCTGGACGAGCGCTTCCGCCGCCGCCCCGTGGGGCTGCTGCCCGGCGCGGAGGAGACGGCGGACGCACCGCTGATCGGCGAGCTGTTCTACCTCGACCGCGCCCTCTCCCCCTTCGCGGAGCTGCGGCGCGGAACGGTCGAGCACTTGCTCGCCCGGCCGCTCTCCGTGCTCATGCTCGCCGACCGGCCCATCGCCCCGGGGCCGGAGCTGGAGGCGCTGACGCGTTTCGTCGAGGGCGGGGGCATGCTGGTGCGCTTCGCCGGCGCCCGGCTGGCCGAGCAGCCGGACCCGCTGCTGCCCGTGCAGCTCCGCGCCGAGAGGCAGCTGGGCGGCGCCCTCTCCTGGGAGCAGCCGCAGCGCCTCGCGCCCTTCCCCGAGGGATCGCCCTTCGCCGGCCTGCCCGTTCCCGCCGAGGTGACGGTGGAGCGCCAGGTGCTGGCCGAGCCCTCGGCGCGGCTCGCCGAGCGCATCTGGGCGCGGCTGGCCGACGGCACGCCCCTCGTCACCGCCGAGACGCGCGGGGCGGGGCGGATCGTGCTCTTCCACGTCACCGCCAATGCGGAGTGGAGCGACCTGCCGCTCTCTGGCCTCTTCGTCGCCATGCTGCGCCGGCTGGTGGCGCTCTCGGCCGGCGTGGCCGGCGGCGAGGGCGAGGGAACGCTCGCGCCGCTCGAGACGCTGGACGGCTTCGGCCGGCTCGGCCCGCCGCCCCCCGGCGCGCAGCCCCTGCCCGCGGCGGGCGAGGCGACCGTCTCCGCGCGCCATCCGCCCGGCTGGTATGGCGCTCCCGGGGCCGAGGGGTTCCGCCGCGCGCTCAACCTCGGGGCCGCCCTGCCCGCCCCCGCCCTGCACCCGCCGCCGCCCGCGGGCACGGCGCTGCGGGCCATCGCCGGCATCCCGCCCGAGCGCGACCTCGGCCCCTGGCTGCTGGCGGGCGCGCTGCTGCTTCTGGCGCTCGACCTGCTCGCCTCGCTGCGGCTGCGCGGGCTGCTGGGCCCGGCGCGGGCGGCGGCGGTGCTGCTCGCGCTCGGCGCCGCCCTGCCCGCCGCGGCGCAGGAGGGACAGCACGCGCTGGTCACGCGCCTCGCCTATGTGATCACGGGCGATGCACAGACGGACGAGACCATGCGCGCCGGGCTCGTCGGCCTCTCCGACTTCGTCAACCGGCGCACCGCGGCCAACCTGGCCGAGCCGGTGGGCGTGACGCCGGGGCGCGACGACCTCAGCTTCTTCCCCCTGCTCTATTTCACCGTGCGGCCCGAGGCGCAGGCGCTCGATCCCGCCGCCATCGCGGCCCTGAACGCCTTCATGCGGCATGGCGGGATCATCCTGTTCGACACGCGCGACGAGGGCTCGGGCGAGGGCTTCGCGCCCGGCGCGCGGGCGGCGCTGCGGCGCGTCACCCAGGGCCTCGCCATCCCGCCGCTGATGCCGGTGCCCGAGGACCATGTGCTGCGCCGCGCCTTCTATCTGCTGGGCGAGCTGCCGGGCCGCTTCGCCGGCGGCACGGTCTGGGTCTCGCGCGAGCAGGACCGGGCGAACGACAGCGTCTCGCCGGTGGTGATCGGCGGGCATGACTGGGCGGGGGCCTGGGCGGTGGACGCGCGCGGGCAGAACATCCATGCCGCCATCCCGGGCGGCACGCGGCAGCGCACCCTGGCCTATCGGTTCGGCGCGAACCTCGTGATGTACGCGCTGACCGGCAACTACAAGGGCGACCAGGTGCATGTGCCGGCCATCCTGGAAAGGCTCGGCAACTGATGCAGGCCAGCCGCCTCAGCTTCGACCTCGCGCCCATCCTGCCGCTGTGGCTGCTCGGCGTGCTGGCGGCGGTGGCGCTGCTGGCGCTGCTGCCCGCGCTCTGGCGCGGCGCGCGCGGCGCATGGTGGCGGGCGGCGGCCTTCGCGCTCATCCTCGCCGCGCTGGCCGGCCCGCGCGCGGTGGAGGAGACGCGCGAGACGCGGCCAGACATCGCCCTGCTGCTGGTGGACCGCAGCGACAGCACCCGCTTCGCCCAGGGCCATGCCGAGGCCATCGAGGCCGCCCGCCGCCAGATCGAGGCGCGCATCGCCCGGCTGCGCGACGTGGAGCTGCGCGTGGCCGAGATCGAGGAGGGCGGCAACCAGGGCACGCGCGGCTTCGCGGCCCTCGAGCGCGCCCTGGCCGAGATTCCCGCCGCGCGGCTGGCGGGCGTTCTGCTGCTCTCGGACGGGCAGATCCACGACCTGCCGGCCGACCCCGCGCAATGGGGCGGGCCCGAGGGCGTGCCGCTGCACCTGCTCATGCCCGGCCGCCAGGGCGAGGTGGACCGGCGCATCCGGCTGATCGAGGCGCCGGGCTTCGGCATCGTCGGCCGCAGCGTGGAGATCAGGCTGATCGTCGAGGATCTCGGCGCGCCCCGGCAGGAGGGCACGGCGCGGCTGACCATCCGCCGCGACGGCCAGGCCCCGGTCACCGAGAGCGTGCCGGTGGGGCGGGAGCACCGCCTCGTGATCCCCATCGAGCGCGCCGGCCCCACCGTGCTCGACCTTCTGGCCGAGACGCGCCCGGGCGAGATCGGCGAGGTGAACAACCGCGCCGTGGTCACCATCAACGGCGTGCGCGACCGGCTGCGCGTGCTGCTCGTCTCGGGCGAGCCGCATGCGGGCGAGCGCACCTGGCGGCGGCTGCTGAAGGCCGATCCGGGGGTGGACCTCGTGCACTTCACCATCCTGCGCCCGCCCGAGAAGGACGACCTCACACCGCTGAACGAGCTCTCGCTCATCGCCTTCCCCGTGCGCGAGCTGTTCCAGGTGAAGCTGCGCGAGTTCGACCTGATCATCTTCGACCGCTTCGCCAACCGCGGCATCCTGCCGCCCAGCTACCTGCGCAACATCGCCGAGCATGTGCGCGGCGGCGGGGCGCTGCTGCTCTCGGTCGGCCCCGAGTATGTGGGGGCGGTCAGCCTGTTCAACACGCCGCTCGGCCAGGTGCTGCCGGCGCGGCCGCTTGCGCCGCAGCAGGCGCTGCTGGAGCAGGCCTTCCGCCCGCGCGTCAGCCCCGCGGGGCAGCGGCATCCGGTGACCGAGGGGCTGGCGGGCGCGAACCAGGGAGAGGCCGAGCCCTCCTGGGGCCGCTGGTACCGCACCATCCGCAGCGAACCCCGCGCCGGGCAGGTGGTGATGGAGGGGGCGCAGGGCGCGCCGCTGCTGCTGCTCGATCGCGTCGGCCAGGGGCGGGTGGCGCTGATGCTCTCCGACCACATCTGGCTGTGGTCGCGCGGGCATGACGGGGGCGGGCCGCAGCAGGAGCTGCTGCGCCGCACCGCCCACTGGCTGATGCGCGAGCCGGAGCTGGAGGAGGAGGATCTTTCCGCACGGATCGAGTCGGGGCGGCTCTCCGTCACCCGCCGCAGCCTCGACCCCGCGCCGCCGCCGGAGGTGACGGTCACCGCGCCGGACGGAACCCTCTCGCGCCTGCCGCTCTCCGGCCCGCCGGGCAGCGGGCGGGGCGCGGCCGAGATGGCGGCGCCGCAGCCCGGCCTGTGGCAGGTCAGCGACGGGCGGCGCATGGCCTTCGCCGCCGCCATGCCCCCCAATCCGCTCGAGGTGGCCGATCTGCGCTCCGACCCCGCGCGGCTGCGCCCGGCCGTCTCCGCCTCGGGCGGGGCCGCGCGCTATCTGGGCGATGGCGGCGCGATTCCCGAAATCCGCCGCGTGGCGGCGGGGCGCGACGCGGCGGGCGCGGGCTGGATCGGCCTGCGCCAGCGCGAGGACCACACGGTGACCGGCATCGCCGCCCTGCCCCTGCTGCCGCCCTGGCTGGCGCTCCTGCTGCTGCTCGGCGCGGCCCTGCTCGCCTGGCGGCGGGAGGCGCGCTGAGGGCGCGGCGGGGTCCGTTCACTTCCTGGTAAGGCTTCCAGGTCATGCTCCGACAGCCCGGAGACCTCCATGACCCATGCCTGCCAGAACGCTCCGCGCCCCTTGAGCGACCGGGAGCGCTTCCTCGGCTTCGCCTTCGCCGCCGCCGACATGCTGGCGGAGGCGGATGCGGCGGGGCGCATCGGCTTCGCCACCGGCGCCTTCCGCCTGCATCTGGGGCGCAGCGCCGAGGCCTTCCTCGGCATGCCGGTGGCCGAACTCATCGCGCCGGAGGATCGCGGCGCCTTCGAGCTGGCCCGGGCCGCGCTGCCCGTGCGCGGGCGCATGCCCCCCACCGTGCTGCGGCTGGCCGATGCGCGGCGCACGCCCTTCATGGTCTCGGCCCTTCACCTCGCCCTGCCCGGCCAGCCCCCGCGGGATTGCCTCTCCTTCGCCCCCATGCCGGAGGGGGTGACGCTGCGCCAGGAAGGCGGCGCCGATCCGGCCACGCTGCGCCGGCTCATCGAGGCGCGGCTGCGCAATGCGCCCGGGCAGGCAGGCGGGCTCGGCCTCCTCGAGATCGCGAGCGGCCCGCTGGGACCAAGCGAGGGGCTGGCCGCCGAGGTCATGCAGGCGGCGGGCGAGGAGGCTTGCGTGGCCGCCGAGATCGCCCCCGGCCGGTTCGGGCTGCTCTCGCCCGCGGGGCAGCCGCTGCCCGAGCTGCGCGAGATGCTGGCGCGCCTCGTCGCGCGGCTGCCGGTGGAGGAGGGCGGCGTCAGCGCCTCCTCGCTGGCGCTCGACGCGCCGGGGCTGAATCCCGTGCAGGCGATTCGCGCCCTGCGTCACTGCCTCACCGTCTTCGCGCGCGAGGGCGGCGCGGGCCTCGCGCAGGTCGGCCTCGACCAGGGCCTCGGCGGCATCATGGAGGAGGTGGGCCAGCGCTCCGCCCTGCTCGCCCGCGCCATCGAGCGGCGGCGCTTCTCGCTGCTCTACCAGCCCATCCGGCGGCTGCCCGAGGGGCCGATCCACCATGTCGAGGCCCTGTGCCGGCCGGATCGCGGCGTGCTGGCGCCGACCGAGGGGCCGGGCGATTTCGTGAACCTCTCCGAGGCGGTCGGGCTGACCGAGGCGCTCGATGTCGCCGTGCTGGAGATGGTGGCGCGCGATCTGCGCGCGCATGATCCGGCCGAGCGCGTGGCGGTGAACCTCTCGGGGCTCTCCGTGCAGAGCCCGGCCTTCCGCGAGCGCCTCTTCGCCCGGCTGGACGAGGAGCGCGGTCTCGCCGCCCGCCTCATGGTCGAACTCACCGAGAGCGCCGAGATCGAGCAGGAGGAGGAGGCAGCGGCCACGCTGGAGGGGCTGCGCGCGCGCGGCGTGCCCGTCTGCCTCGACGATTTCGGCGCCGGCGCGGCCGCTTTCCGCTACCTGCGGGCCTATCGCGTGGATTTCGTGAAGGTCGACGGCGCCTTCGTCACGGCCGCCCTGGAACATGAACGGGACCGCCGCTTCGTCGCCTCCATGGTGGATCTCTCCCGCGCCGTGGGCGCCGAGGTGATCGCCGAGCGGATCGAGACGGCGGCGCATGCGGCGCTGATGCACGAGCTCGGCGTCACCTACGGCCAGGGCTGGCATCTGGGTCGGCCCGGGCCGCTGGCCCGGCGCGAGGCGGCGGCGGTGGCCCCCGGCAAGCGCCGCGGCGTCCGGGAGAGCTGGGGGTGAACCGTCCGCGCCCCCATGCCGGCGGCCGCTGTTTCCGCCGCCTGATACGGGCGGCGCCACATGCCGCGCGCATCACCTGCTGAAGCTGACCCCCTCCGCCGCCAGCCGCTCGCGCAGCATGGTCTTGGGCACCTTGCCGTAGGCGGATTTGGGCAGCGCCTCCCAGAACACGATGCGCTGCGGGTGCTTGTAGCGCGCGAGCCTCGGCCCGAGATGGGCGAGCAGTTCCTCCGCCTCCACCGGCGCGCGGGGCACCACGCAGGCCACTCCCGCCTCGCCCCATTTCGGGTGCGGGATGCCCACCACGGCGCATTCCAGCACCGCCGGGTGCGTCAGCAGCGCCTCCTCGATCTCGCGCGGGTAGATGTTGGAGCCGCCCGAGATGAACATGTCGCTCGCGCGGCCGGTGATGAACAGGAAGCCCTCGGCGTTCATGTGGCCCAGATCGCCGGTGTGGAACCAGCCATGCCGGAACGCCTTGGCGTTGGCCTCGGGATTGTTCCAGTAGCCGGCGAAGACGGCGTTGCCGCGCACGCAGATCTCGCCCGTCTCGCCGGGCGGCAGATGGGTTCCGTCCTCGGCGAGGATCGCGACATCCATGCCCGTGCGCGGCATGCCGCAACTTCCCGCGCGCGGGTCGGCGTCGTCCAGGCTGTGCTGGTCGGGGCGCAGGACGGTGATGTTGCCCGTCACCTCGCCCAGGCCGAAATACTGCACGAGGCAGGGGCCGAGGCGCTGCAGCGCGCGCTTCTGGTCGGCGCGATACATGGGCGCCCCGGCGTAGATCACATGGCGCAGCCGGTGCGGCGCGGCGTCCGGATGCTCGGCCAGCATGGTGAGGATGGTGGGCACGGTGAACATGTTCGTCACGCCATGCGCGGCGATCAGCCGCCAGGCCTCGCCCACATCGAGCCGCTCGCCGGGCATGAGGATGGAGCGCGCCCCGCGCGCCACCTGCGGGATGGCGTGCATGCCCGCGCCATGGCTGAGCGGGGCGAGCACCAGCGAGACGTCGTGCTCCGTCAGGCCCGGCATCAGGTCCGCGCAATGGTTGTTCACGACGAAGCCGAGCTGCCCGTGAGTCAGCACCGCGCCCTTGGGCTTGCCGGTGGTGCCGGAGGTGAAGAAGAACCAGGCCGGGTGGTCGTAGGCCACATCCGCCTCGTGGTCGCGCGGCGGCGGGCTGGCGGCGGCGAGCATGGCCTCGTAGTCGCGCTCCTCCTCGCGCGCGTCGCCCACGGCGATGACGAGGCGCAGGCCGGGCGCGGCCTCGCGCACGGCATCGGCGTGCGCGGCGAAGCCGTGGTCGCGGATCATCGCCACGCAGCCCGCGTTGCTGGCGAGATAGGCGGCCTCGGGCGGGGTGAGGCGCACATTGGTGGGCACCCAGGCCGCGCCGATCTTCCAGCAGGCCCACAGGCTCTCGAACATCTGGTTGGAGTTGCGCGAATGGACGAGCACACGCTCCCCGGGCGCGATTCCCTCGGCGCGCAGCGCGGCGGCGAGCCGATCCACCCGCGCGTCCAGCTCGCGCCAGCTCCATGTGCGCTCGCGCCAGATCAGGCCGGGCGAATCGGGCAGGCGCCGGGCCGTCTGCGTCAGCAGCCGGCCGAGATTCATGGTCGGGATCATGGCATCAGCCCTGCCGTGGAGAAGCCGCCATCCACCGCGATGGCCTGGCCGGTGATGTCCCCGCTGCGCGCGGGGTCGAGAAGGAAGAGAACCGCCTGCGCCACACCCTCGGGCGTCGCGTAGCGGCGCATCGGAATCCGCGCGGTCCAGGCGGCGCGCGTGGCCGCATCGTGCAGCCGGGCGACCATGGGCGTCTCGACGGGGCCGGGGCAGACGGCGTTCACGCGGATGCCGTGCGGCGCGAGGTCCACCGCCATGGCGGCGGCAAGGTTGATCACCGCGGCCTTGGAGGCCGAATAGGCCACGCGGTCCTTCATCCCCGACAGCCCGGAGACGGAGGCGATGAGCACGATCGCGCCCCCCTTCCCGCCCGCGACCATCCGCCGCGCCGCCGCCTGGGCCACCAGGAAGCTGCCGGTCACGTTCACGTCCAGGATGTGGCGGAACTGCGCGGCCGCGACCTCCAGCGCCGGGGTGAGCGCCGAGACGCCCGCCGAGGTCACGCAGCCCGACACCCGTTCCAGCCCCTCCATCCAGGCCAGCACCGCGTCCTCATGCGTCACGTCGAGCAGCCGCGTCGTGGTGCGCGGCCCCTCGAGCAGCATGGCCGCGCGCGCCAGCGCCGCCGCGTCGCGGTCCGCGACCGCGACCGAGGCGCCGGCCGCCAGCACCGCCTCGGCGGCGGCGAGTCCGATGCCCGAGGCGCCGCCGCTGATGGCCACCACGCCTTCCATGGCGTCCTCCCTCTCCCTTGCGCCCGGCGCGCCCGCCGGATCATTCTGCGGCGCGGTGGGGGGCGAAAAGGCGACCCACCATGGAGGAAAAAAAACGAACCGCCCCCCGCACCCCACCCCTCCCCCCGCC
>JBKBSR010000137.1:0-8090 GCA_046291055.1 Roseococcus sp. | reverse complement strand
ATCATGCCCGCCCTGCGGCTCAAGCAGGGCGGGCGGGGCCGGGTGCGCCCCGGCCCGCGCGGATCACTCCCGCGTGGCGGCTCCGAGCTCGGCGACCAGCTCCTCCTCGAGGGTGACCTCCTCCTCGCGGAGGATCTCCTCGCCGCGCGCCTGCTTCTCGGCCTCCTCGGGGCTGCGCGCCACGTTCACCACCACGGGCAGCAGCACCTCGGGGTGCAGCTCCACGCGCACCGTGGTCAGGCCGATCGTCTTGATCGGGGCGTCCAGCAGCACCTGCTGGCGGGTGATGTTGAGGCCCGCGGCCTTGCAGGCCTCGGCGATGTCGCGCGCCGAGACGGAGCCGTAGAGGCTGCCGCTCTCGCCCGCCGAGCGGATGAGCACGATGGAGAGGCCCTCCATGCGCTCGGCCACGCGCTCGGCCTCCTCGCGGCGCTTCAGGTTCTGCGCCTCGAGCTGCGCCCGCTGCGCCTCGAACTGCGCGATATTGGCCTTGGTGGCGCGGATCGCCTTGCCCTGCGGCAGCAGGTAGTTGCGCGCGTAGCCGGGCTTCACCTTCACCAGCTCGCCCATCTGGCCGAGCTTCTCCACGCGCTGCATCAGGATCAGTTCAATCATGGCACGCCCTTTCGGGATCGGATGTTCACGTCGGGTTGGACGGCGCGGCGCGCCGCCGGAACTGGTCGAACAGGCCCACGCCCACCATCAGCGGGGCCATGATCTGCAGGAAGAGCAGCATCAGCAGGTAGAAGCCGGCGAGGAAGGCCAGCCGCCCGGCCCGCCCGCGCAGCCGCCGGTGCACCCCCGCCACGCCCAGCAGGAAGAAGGGGATGAGCAGGATCAGCAGCGCCGAGAGGGTGAACACCCCCCCGAAGGCCGCCCAGGCCGCCAGCGCCACCAGCGGCAGCGGCGCATACCAGCCGGGCAGGCGCAGATCCTCGGCCGCGGGCAGCGGCGCGAGCGCGAGGCCCTGCCGCTCCATCAGCCTCTGCCCCGCCAGACCGTTGCCGAGCATGAGCAGCGCCGTCCAGAACCCCACCGCCGCCGCCTTCACGCGCGCGATCTGCTCGATCATCCCCTCGGCCAGCGGCACGCCCATGCGGCGCACGCCCTGGGCCACCGCCTCGCGCATCGCGCCCTCGAGGTCGCTGACCATCAGGGCCACCACGGCGAGCACCAGCGCCGGCCAGAGGCCGAGCAGCGCGAGCGGCACGGAGAGATCGAGCCGCCCCGCCAGCGCGCCGCCCGGGAAGGCGGTGGCCGCGATCAGCGCCGCCGGCAGCGCGAAGGCGCCGAGGTAGAGGGCGGCGCCGAGGCTGTTGCTGCCGATCAGCACCGCGGCCGCGCCCACCCCCGCCGCACCCCAGGCCACGCGCGGCCCGAAGCCCGCGGCGGCCGCGAAGAGCGGCAGCGGGGCGAGCCACAGCAGCACCGCGCCGAAGGGCAGCCCCCGCATGGCCCAGAGCGCCAGCAGCGCGGAGACGAGACCGGCCGCGCCGACGGCGAGCAGCGCCGCCTGGCCCGGAGCGCCCGACTGTCCCGCACCGCTCACGCCGGCCTCTCCCGCCTCGCCCGCTCAGTCGTTGATGACGTAGGGCAGCAGCGCCAGGAAGCGCGCGCGCTTGATGGCCTGCGCCAGCTCCCGCTGCTTCTTGCCGCTCACCGCCGTGATGCGCGAGGGCACGATCTTCCCGCGCTCCGAGAGGAAGCGGGAGAGCAGCCGCACGTCCTTGTAGTCGATCTTCGGCGCGTTGGGGCCGGAGAAGGGGCAGGACTTCTTGCGGCGGTAGAAGGGCCGGCGCGCGCCCACCGCGGGGCGGCGGTTGGCGATGTTGGGCTCGAGGCTCTCGCTCATCGGCTCAGACCTCCTCGTTCATGGACATGTCGAGCTCGTCGCGCTGGCGGGCGCGGAACTCCTCGCGGTCGTCGCCGCCGCGGGTGCGGCCGGAGGCGAAGCGCCCTGCCGGCTTGGGCCCGCGGAAGCCGCGCTCGCGGTCGTCGCCGCGCTTGGCGAGGATGGCCGAAGGCGCCTCGTCGATGGCTTCGACGCGGACCGTCATCTCGCGCAGCACGTCCTCGTGCAGGCCGAGCTGGCGCTCCACCTCCTGCATCGCCGCCGCCGGCGCGTCCATGCCGAGGAGCATGTAGTGCCCCTTGCGGTTCTTCTTGATGCGGTAGGCGAGGCCGCGCAGACCCCAGTATTCGCGCTTCTTCACCTCGCCCCCCTGCTCGGCGAGCACGGCGGCCATCTGGTCGGCGATCGCCTCGACCTGCTGCTGGGTGACGTCGTTGCGCGCGATGAACACGCATTCGTAGAGCGGCATGATCTCTCCCTGTGGATGCTCAGCCCCAGGCCCCGGGGATCGGGGCGCGCAAACGGGCATAGCCGCGGGCGTGCCATCGCCGGCGGCAGGGTGGCGGGCATCAACCACAGCCCGCCCGCCCGATCAAGGGGGAATCGGCGGGCGTTTCCCGTTTGCGCCGATCTGCATTACAGGGGGCCGAGCCCTTTCCCTTCCGCGTCCCGAGCATGCCCGACACACCCGCGCCCCCCGCCGCCGACACGCGCCCCGAGGCCCGCTACGATTTCCGCGCCGCCGAGCCGAAATGGCAGCGCGCCTGGGAGGAGGCCGGCTGCTTCCGCGTGCCCGACGTGCCGCCGCCCGGCGCGCGCAAGTATTACGTGCTGGAGATGTTCCCCTACCCCTCGGGGAAGATCCACATGGGCCATGTCCGCAACTACACGCTGGGCGACGTTGTGGCCCGCTACAAGCGCGCGCGCGGGCATCTCGTGATGCACCCGATGGGCTGGGACGCCTTCGGCCTGCCCGCCGAGAACGCGGCGCGCGAACGCGGCATCCATCCCGGCAAATGGACCTACGACAACATCGCCAACATGCGCGCCGAGCTCAAGCGCATGGGCCTCTCCCTGGAATGGGAGCGCGAGTTCGCCACCTGCGACCCCGAATACTACGGCCAGCAGCAGAAGCTCTTCCTCGACTTCCTCAAGGCCGGGCTGGTCGAGCGCAAGGAGAGCTGGGTGAACTGGGATCCGGTGGACGGCACGGTGCTCGCCAACGAGCAGGTGATCGACGGGCGCGGCTGGCGCAGCGGCGCGCCGGTGGAGAAGAAGAAGCTCAGCCAGTGGTTCTTCTCCATCACGAAGTTCGCGCCGGAGCTGTTGGAGGCGCTGGGCGGGCTCGAGCGCTGGCCCGAGCGCGTCAAGCTCATGCAGGCCAACTGGATCGGCCGCAGCGAGGGCGCGCGCTTCGCGTTCAGGCTGGCCGAGCCGGTGGACGGCATCGCGGAGTGCGAGGTGTTCACCACCCGCCCCGACACGCTGTTCGGCATGTCCTTCCTCGCGGTGGCCGCCGAGCACCCGCTCGCCGCCGCCGCCGCCGCCCGCGATCCGGCGGCGGCCGCCTTCATCGCCGAATGCCGCGCACTCGGCACCAGCGAGGCGGCGATCGAACAGGCCGAGAAGCGCGGCTTCGACACCGGCTTCCGCGTCGTCCATCCCTTCACCGGCGAGACGCACCCCGTCTGGATCGCGAACTTCGTGCTGATGGAATACGGCACGGGCGCCCTGTTCGGCTGCCCCGGCCATGACGAGCGCGACCACGAGTTCGCCGCCAGATACGGCCTGCCCATCTTGCCCGTGGTGAAGCCGCGCGACGCGGGCGCGGATTTCTCGGTGGCCGCGAAGCCCTTCACCGAGGACGGCGTCATCATCAACAGCGAGTTCCTGAACGGCCTCGACGTGGCGAGCGCCAAGCGCGCCGCCATCGCGAAGCTCGAGGAGCTCGGCGTCGGCACGGGCGTGGTGAACTGGCGCCTGCGCGACTGGGGCGTCTCGCGCCAGCGCTACTGGGGCTGCCCCATCCCGGTGATCCACTGCGAGTCCTGCGGAATCGTGCCGGTGCCCGAGGAGCAGCTCCCCGTGCGGCTGCCCGAGGATGTGGACTTCTCGAAGCCCGGCAACCCGCTCGACCACCACCCCACCTGGAAGCACGTCCCTTGCCCGCGCTGCGGGCGGCAAGCACGGCGCGAGACGGACACCTTCGACACCTTCGTGGACAGCTCCTGGTATTTCGCCCGCTTCTGCTCGCCGCGCGCGGCCGAGCCCGTCACGCGCGAAGCCGTGGACGCCTGGCTGCCGGTGGACCAGTACATCGGCGGCATCGAGCACGCGATCCTGCACCTGCTCTACTCCCGCTTCTTCACCCGCGCGATGAAGGCCGCGGGCCATGTGAAGCTGGACGAGCCCTTCGCCGGTCTCTTCACCCAGGGGATGGTGCAGCACGAGAGCTACAAGGGCGCGGATGGCCGGTGGCTCTATCCCGAGGAGGTGATCAAGCGCCCGGACGGCACGGCCGTGCACCGCGAGACCGGCGAGCCCGTGACCATCGGCCGCGTCGAGGCCATGTCCAAGTCCAAGCGCAACACGGTGGACCCGGGCGCGATCATCGACCGCTACGGGGCCGACACGGCGCGCTGGTTCATCCTCAGCGACAACCCGCCCGAGCGCGACATGGAATGGAGCGAGGCCGGGGTGGCCGGCGCCTCGCGCTTCATCAACCGCGTCTGGCGCCTCGCGCTGGGGATGCGCGAGGCCGATGCGCCGGACGAGGCCGCGGGCCGCAGGCTGCGCCAGGCCACCCACCGCACCATCGCCGCCGTGACCGAGGCGCTGGAAAGCTTCGCCTTCAACGTGGCGGTGGCGCGCATCCACGAGCTGGCCAACGCCATCGCCGAGAGCCCCGCGGCCCCCCTGGCCGCGCGGCGCGAGGCGCTGGAGACCATGACGCGCCTCTTCGCGCCGATGATGCCCCATCTCGCGGAAGAGCTCTGGCACGCGCTCAACCCGGGGGCCGGGCTCGTCGCGCAGCTCCCCTGGCCGGAGGCCGACCCGGCGCTGCTCCAGGCCGAGACGGTGACGCTCGCCGTGCAGGTGGGCGGCAAGCTGCGCGCCACCATCGAGGCGCCCCTGGACGCGACGGACGAGCAGGTCTTCGCCCTCGCCGAGGCCGAGCCCAACGTGATCCGCGCCCTGGACGGCAGGCCGGTTCGCAAGCGCATCCACGTCAAGGGCCGGGTGGTGAACCTTGTGGCGTAGGGCGCTCCTGCTCGGGGCGCTGGCCCCGCTCGCCGGCTGCGGCTTTCGCCCGCTCTACGGCCCGGACGGCGAGCGCCGCCCGGCCGAGGCGCCGGCCGAGCCGCGCCTGCTGCGCGAGATGGCGGCGGTGCGCGTGGCCGAAATCCCGGAGCGGGTGGGCCAGCTCCTGCGCCGCCAGCTCCAGCGCAGCTTCGAGGACCGGCTGCCCGGCACGCCCCAGCGCTACACCCTGATCGCCAGCCTCGGCTACACGGTCGAGGTGCTGGGCATCCGGCGCGACGGGCTGCCCACCCGGGTGCGCTACATCGCCACCGGCACCTGGGCGTTGACCGACACGGCCGCGCCGCCCAACCTCGTCGGGCGCGGCGAGGTCCGCACCCTCGATTCCTACAACATCCCGGACGTGCAGCTCTTCGCCGCCGAGGTCTCGCGCGACGACATGGAGCGGCGCATCGTGCAGGAACTGGGCGAGCGCATCGCCATGGCCGTCGCCCAGCGGCTGCGCCAGCGCCTCGCCGCCCAGGGCTGAGCGTCCATGGCCGGCCGGCTCGACCCGCGGCGGCTCGCGGAGTTCCTGGCCGCGCCCCCGCCCGACTGCCGCGCCGTGCTGCTGCTGGGCGACGACGCCGGGCTGATCGCCGAGCGGGCCGAGGCGCTGCTGCGCGCCGTCTCGGGCGGGGATGCGCTCTGCATCGCCGAACCGGGGCGGGAAGTGCTCAAGGATCCCCGCGCCCTGGCCGATGCGGCCGCCGCCACGCCCCTGATGGGCGGGCGCATGGCGCTGCGCGTGCGCGACGCGAAGGACGCCTGGGCGGAGGCGGCGCGCCTCGCCCTGGCGGGGCCCGGCCCCGGCCTCGTGGTGTTCGAGGGGGCGGGCCTCACGCGCTCCTCCAGGCTGCGCGCGCTGATCGAGAAGGACCCGCGCGGACAGATCGTCGAATGCTACGCCGAGCGGGGGCGCGATCTCGCCGCCTCCATCCAGCGCATCCTGGCCGAGCTCGGCGCGCGGGCCGAGCCGGCGGCGCTGGACTGGCTGGCCGAGCGCGGCGGCGAGGACCGGATGGCGCTGCGCCGACAGCTCGAGGTGCTGGCGCTGCACGCCGCGCCGGGCGAGGCGATCACGGTGGAGGACGCCATGGCCCTGCTCGGCGAGGGCGCGGCGCTCGACCTCGAGGAGGCTCTGCTCGCCGCGACCGCGGGCGAGGCGGCGGCGGCGGATCGCGCCATCGCCCAGGCCTTCGCCGAAGGCAGCCACGCGGTGCAGGTGATCCGCGCCGCGCTGCGCCATGTGCAGCGGCTGCATCTGGCGGCGCTGGCGGTGGAGCGCGGGACGCCGCCGGCCGAGGCTGTCGCCGCCCTGCGCCCGCCCGTGTTCTGGCGGCACAAGCCCGCCATGGAGCGCGCGCTGCGCCGCTGGAGCGCGGCGCGGCTGGAGGCGCTGGGAAACGCGCTGCTGCGCGCCGAGCGCCAGGCCAAGACCACCGGCCTGCCCGATGCGCTGATCGCGCGGCAGGCGCTGCTCGCCATCGCACGGCGCTAGGCGCGCTGCCC
Source organism: Roseococcus sp. (assembly GCA_046291055.1). Classification (GTDB taxonomy): domain Bacteria; phylum Pseudomonadota; class Alphaproteobacteria; order Acetobacterales; family Acetobacteraceae; genus Roseococcus. The sequence continues at coordinate 1,426 of JBKBSR010000137.1, read as the reverse complement.
GCGCTCACCCCCGCCGGCGCGCTGCCCGCGCGACGTTGCCGAGCAGGATGGCGACGCAGCCCGCCAGCAGCAGGGCGCCGGCGAGCGGGACGGGCATGCCCGGCAGCAGCAGCAGCGCCGCGCCGATGGCGGCGCACCAGAGCAGCAGGGCCAGGGCCAGCGCCTCGTCGTCCACGAACAGGCCGATGATCTCGTGCAGGATGGCGCGCAGCGTGCCCATCAGCCGGCCTCCCGCATCCGCGCCGGGGCCGCGGCCAGGCGGATCCCGGCCAGCCCCGCCGCCAGCAGCGCCGCGGCGATGCCGATCAGCGCCAGGTCATGCCCCGGCCAGGCGATGCCCAGGCCCTCGCCCGTCCAGAAGATCCCGAAGGCGGAGATGATCACGCCCACGCTGAACTTCAGCGTGTTCTCGGGCACGCGCGAGAGCGGGCGGTGCAGGATCAGGGCGGCGAGCGTCACCAGCAGGGCCGCCGCCAACGCGCCGAGGGCAGCGGGCGCCACCAGGGCCGGGCTGCCCGCGGCCACGGCCAGCACCAGGAAGGCCACCTCCACCCCCTCGAGCAGCACGCCCTTGAAGGCGGTGGCGGCGGCGATGGGCTCCACGCCCCAGCGCTCGGTGGCGCGGGCAAGGCGCAGATTCGCCGTCTCGCTGCGGAACACCGCCTCCTCGTCGTGCAGCGGGATCACGCCCGCGCCGCGCAGGATGGCCTTGCGCAGCCAGCGCATCCCGAACAGCAGCAGCAGCAGCCCGACCACGAGCTGCAGCGCCCGCTCCGGCAGATGCGCGAGCGCGGGGCCGAGCGCGGCCACCAGCGCCACCAGCGCCAGCAGCGCGAGGCCGGTTCCGACGAAGGCCGAGCGCCAGCCGCGCACCGTGCCGACGGCGAGCACGATGGTCGCCGCCTCCACGCACTCGACGAGGGAGGCGAGGAAGGCGGACCCCACCGTGGGGGCGAGTTCGATCCAGCTCATGCGCGGCGGCTCCTGCAGCGGGGCGATGCCGGTTCAGCCGACATCCGGGCGCCCTCCCGCGATGGCGGCGCGCAGATCGTTCAGCCGGTCGAGCGCGGCCAGCGCCCGCGGGCCGTCCATGGCGGCGAGGCCGAGCGCGACGGCCTCCAGCGCCACCAGCGTCGCGCCGTGCAGGGCCACCCGGCGCGCGCGGCCGCGCCGTGCGGGCACCACCACATCGGCGTGCCGGGCGAGGGAGCGGTCCAGGCTGTCGGTCACCAGCACCAGCGGCAGCCCGATGCGGCGCGCCTCGGCGAAGAGCGCCACCACCTCGCGGTAGGCGCGGCCATAGGCGAGCACCAGCAGCGCATCGCCGGGCGCGAGGTCGAGCATCTGGTCGGCGAGAGCGAGGCCGCTCGCGTCCAGCGCCCGCGCCGGACGCCCCACCCAGCCGAGCCGCAAGGGGAGGGGGCGA
>JBKBSR010000136.1:0-8099 GCA_046291055.1 Roseococcus sp. | reverse complement strand
GGGCGCCTCGGCGCGCCGCGCGGCCACCACCTGCAGCGAGGCGGCCGGATCGGCCTCCACCATCGGGCTCGCCTTCGGGTGCTGGTCCAGGGGCACATCGGCGAGGGAGAAACGGTCCACTGCATAGCCCCTCGCGGCGAACCAGCGCGCCAGATGGTCCTGCAGCGGCGCCTCGCGCCCGCGCAGCGAGGGGTGGCGCACCATGTCGGCCAGGAAGCGGACCTCCTCCTCGAAGCCGGCCTCCACCGCGTCGGAGAGGCGCTGGAGAACGGCCTTGTCGGGCATGGGGGGGCTCCTTCGCGTCAGGCCGCAGGGCTGGCCAGCAGGGCGTTGGTGTAGAACAGCGGCGAGGGATCGTAGCGCAGCCGCTGGCGCAGCCCAGCCCAGTTGTTCCGCGGGTGGTGGATCGGGATCACCGGCAGATCCGCCGCCGCCACGCGCAGCGCCTGGCGGGTCAGCGCGGTGCGCCGCGCCTCCTCCATGCTGCCCAGCGCCTCGGCGAGCGGCGCGTCGAGCGCGGGGTTCGCGTAGTGCTGGCGGTTGAACGCGCCCGCGCCCGTGGCCGCATCGCGCGTCATCGCCACCTGGCGGAGCTGGTGCGCCGCCGTGGCGCTGGTGAAGGTGGCGAAGAACAGCGCGAACTCCCGCGCCGTGGCGCGGCTGAAGAAGGGGGCGGGGGGCATCACCTCCACGCGCGTCTCGACGCCGATGCGCGCCCAGGCCTGCGCCAGCGCCTGGAGCAGCTCGGCATCGCCCGGAATCCAGCCTGTCGGCCCGTGCAGGGTGAGGCGGAAGCCCTCTCCCCAGCCGGCCTCGCGCAGCAGGCGCCGCGCCGCCTCGGGGTCATGGGGGATGTCGGGCAGGGCGGGGTCGCGGTCGGGCGCGGCGGGGGCGGCGAACTGGTGCGCCGGCAGGCCCTGGCCGTGCAGCAGCCGCTCCACCATCGCCTCGCGCGGAATGGCGAGGCTGAGCGCCGCGCGCACGCGGCGGTCGCGCAGCGGGTTGCGCGCGAGCGGCTGGCCCTGGCGGTCGGCGAGATGCGGCGCGGGCTCGCGCACCGCATCGGGCATGAGATAGCTGGTGGTGAGCGATTCCACGCCGAACAGCGCGATGCGCGGATCGGCCGAGAGCCGCGCGATGTCCTGCGGCGGCACGTTGTCGATGAGGTCGAGCTCGCCCGCCAGCAGCGCGGCGCTGCGCGCGGCCGGGTTGGGGATGAAGCGGATCGCGACGCGCGGCCAGGGCGGCGGCTCGCCCCAGAAATCCGGGTTGCGCTCCAGCTCCAGCCGCTCGCCCTGGCTGTGCGCGACGAAGCGGTAGGCCCCGGTGCCGATCATGGCGCGGCCCTGGTTGAAGTCGGCGAGGCTCGCCTGGGCGTGCAGCCGGCGCGAGAGGATGAGCACCGAGGCGAGGTCGCGCGCCAGGAAGGGCGTGGGGGCTGCGGTGTGCAGGTGCAGGGTGAGGTCGTCCACCACCTCCACCCGGCGGATGGCGCGCACCAGCGGGGTGAAGGGCCCGGGCGAGTTCGGCACGGTCGGGACGCGGGCGAAGCTGAAGGCGATGTCCTCCGGCGTCAGCGGCGTGCCGTCGTGGAAGCGCACGCCGGCGCGCAGGCGGAACTCCCAGGTGAGATCGTCCAGCACCCGCCATGACCGGGCCAGGCGCGGCGCCAGCGCGCCGTCGGTGCGCGTGGTCACCAGCGCGTCGAACACCTGCATGAGCAGGCCGGTGTTGGCGTTGGTGCTGTGGAAATGCGGATCGAGCCCGGTGGGCGCCACCGCCGCGCCGATGACGAGCGGCCGGCCCTGCGGCCCCGCGCCCTGCTGCGCCGGGACGGGCCGCGGCGCGGCCGGCAGCAGCAGGGCGGGGGCGGCGAGCAGGGGGCGACGCTGCATGGGGGCTCCGATCCGGCGGTGGCGCGTGGCATCTTCGCCCCCGCCCGCCCCCGGGTCCACCGCGAGGAACCCCGCCATGACCGAGATCGAGGAGCTGCGCCGCCGCATCGCCCAGGGCCAGGGCAGGGAGCCGGCCGATCTGGTCATCGAGGGCGCGCGCCTGTTCGACCTCGTGACCGGCGCGCTGACGGAGACGGACATCGCCCTCACCGGCGGCGTCATCACCGGCGCCTATGGCCGCTACGAGGGGCGCGCGCGCGTCGCGGCGTGCGGGCGCATCGCCGTGCCCGGCTTCATCGACACGCATTGCCATGTCGAGAGCTCGCTCGTCACGCCCTACGAGTTCGAGCGCATGGTGCTGCCGCGCGGCACCACCACGGCGGTCTGCGACCCGCACGAGATGGCCAATGTGCTGGGAACCCGCGCCTTCGACTGGTTCCTCGCCTGCGCCGAGGGCATGGCGATGGACCTGTTCGTGAACCTCTCTTCCTGCGTGCCCTCCACCGCGCCCGAGCTCGGGCTCGAGACCTCGGGCGCGCGGCTCGGCGTCGAGGCGCTGCTGCCCTATGCGGGGCGCCCCAAGGTGCTCGGCCTCGCCGAGATGATGAACTTCCCCGGCGTGCTGGCCGGGGACGAGGAATGCCTCGCCAAGCTCGCCGCCTTCGCGGGGCGGCAGCTCGACGGGCATGCGCCGCTGCTGCGCGGCCTCGCGCTCAACGGCTATCTCGCCGCCGGCATCCGCACCGAGCACGAGGCGACGAGCGCCGAGGAGGCGCTGGAGAAGCTCCGCAAGGGCATGACGGTGCTGATCCGCGAGGGCAGCGTGTGCAAGGACCTCGCGGCGCTGGCCCCGCTGCTGACGCCCGAGACCTCGGGCTTCCTCGCCTTCTGCACCGATGACCGCAACCCGGCCGAGGTGGCGCATGAGGGGCATATCGACCATCTCGTGCGCGGGGCCATCGCGCGCGGCGTCGCGCCGCTCGCCGCCTATCGCGCGGCCTCGCTCAGCGCCGCCGCGGCCTTCGGCCTGCGCGACAGGGGCATGATCGCGCCCGGCCGCCGCGCCGACATCCTGCTGCTCGACGATCTCGAGACCTGCCGCGTCGCCGAGGTGTTCAGCGCCGGCCGGCGGGTGGAGGAGGCGCTCTTCGCCGCCCGCCCGCCCATGCCCGCGCCCGCGCGCGGGGCGCTCAACGCGCGGCCCGTGGCGGCGGCGGATTTCCTCCTGCGCGGCGATGCGCGCCGGCCGGTGATCGGCGTGATCCCGGGCAAGATCATCACCGCGCGCGAGGAGGCGCTGCTGCCCCTCGCGCAAGGGGAGGTGCTGCCCGACCCCGCGCAGGACATCGCGCGCGTGGCGGTGGTGGAGCGCCACCACGCGAGCGGGCGCATCGGCCTTGGTTTCGTGCGCGGCTTCGGCCTGCTGCGCGGGGCCATCGCCGGCTCGGTCGGGCATGACTGCCACAACATCTGCGTGGTGGGCGCGGGGCGCGAGGACATGGCCTTCGCGGTGAACCGCCTCGCGCGCATGGGCGGGGGCTTCGCGGTGGTGGAGGGCGGGCGCGTGCTGGCCGAACTGCCCCTGCCCATCGCCGGGCTGATGAGCGAGCGCCCCTGGGAGGAGGTGGCGGCCGCCATCGCGCCCATGAAGGCGGCCGCGCGCGCGCTCGGGGTGACGCTTCCCGAGCCGTTCCTGCAGATCGCCTTCCTGCCGCTCGCCGTGATCCCGCACCTCAAGATCACGGATCGCGGGGTGCTGGACGTGGACCGGATGGCGCTGGTCGCGCCCGGCTAACGTTTCGCCGGCGCCGGCACGGGGCGCCGGAAGAACAGCAGCGGCACGGCGATGGCGAGCGCCAGCGCGGCCGCCAGGATGTATTTGACGTAGCCGAGCGCGGCCTCGTCCGCCACGGATTCCAGCGTGATCACGAAGATCACCGTGCTGCCCAGGATGGACAGCCCGATCAGCCGCCCGGCCAGGCTCACCTCCTGCTTCGTCTCGGACATGCGCGCGCTCCCTCTCCGCTCCGGCGGGAGCCTAGCCGGGACGGCCGCCCCCGCGCAGCTTGAGATGCGTCCACGCGCCGGAAAGGAAACCCCTCATCCCGGCAGCCTCTGTCCTTGCCTCGTTCGAAGGCGGCGCGGCCGCCGGTATGCCCCTGTTCCGGCGCGCAGCCGCCACGCCGGACCCCAAGGCGGCTTGCCGCGTCGGGTGGCGGCAACCCTGCGCGCGATCCCTCCGGCGCAAGCGCCGGCCGGATCAGCGCCCCGGGAACAGCGCGGCGTAGAGCTCGGGCCGGAAGCCCAGCACGCGGCGGTCGCCGAGATCGAGCACCGGCCGCTTGATCAGCGCAGGCTGGGCCAGCATCAGCGCGAGCGCCCGCGCCTCGTCGAGCCCCGCGCGCTCGGCCTCGGGCAGCTTGCGGAAGGTGGCGCCGGCCCGGTTCAGCAGCGCCTCCCAGCCCAGTTCCCGCGCCCAGCCGCGCAGCCTGGCCTCGTCCAGCCCGTCGCGCCTGACGTCGTGGAAGGCGTGGGCCACGCCGCGCGCCGCGAGCCAGGCGCGGGCCTTCTTCACCGTGTCGCAGTTGGGGATGCCGTAGAGCGTGATCATGCGCCGCCCATAGCGCCCGCGCCCGCCCGCCCCAAGCCCGGGGCGCGGCGTTGACCCGCCGCGGCAGGCTGGGGCAAGCAGCGGTGATGCCCTCCTTCCTGTCCGCCCGGCGCTGGGCGCTGCCCGGCGGCCTGGCCGCGCTCGCCGCCCTCGTGGTCGCGGCCTGCGCCCCCGCCGGGCATGCGGCGGGGCTCGCGCTGCTGGCCTTCCTGATGGTGCTGGCCTCCATCGGCTGGGGGCGGCTGCTCGGCCGCGCCTGCGGCGTGGCGCTGCCGGTGGAGATCGAGCTGCTGCTCGGCTTCTGCGTAGCGGCGCATGCGCTGGCCCTGCCGGTGATGGCGCTGGGCTGGCCCATCGCGGCGCTGGGCGCCGCCCTGGCGCTGGGCGCGCTGGGCTGCGCCGCGCCGCCGCGCGAGGAACGGGGCGGGGGCCTGCTCATCCTCGGCCTGCTGCTGGTGGCGGGCTTCGCCCTGATCTGGGCGCTGGAGACGGCGGGGCGCGCCGCCTCCTTCCCCGCCGGCGGGCCCTACCGGCTCTGGATGGACGGCTTCATCCATGCCGGCATCATCGCCGAGTTCGGCGACCCGCGCGGCATCGGCGCGCGCAACAGCGCGCTGGCCGGGGTGCCCACGCCGCTCTATCACGCGGTGAGCCATGCCGTGGCCGGGCTCGCGGTGCGCGCGACGGGGCTCGCGCCGCTCGACTCGCTCGGCGCCTTCTGGATGCCCTTCGGCATCTGGCTCACGGCCATGGGCGTGCTGGCGCTCGGGCGCGCGCTGGCCGGCGCGGCCGGGGGGGCGCTGGCGGTGGCGCTGCTCGCGCTGCTGCCCGATGCGGCGGCCTATGGGCTGCGCCACGGCTTCCTCTCCTTCCACTGGATGATGGAGACCTCGCCCGGCGGGCTCTACGGGCTGCCGGTGGCGCTGGGCACGCTGGCGCTGCTGCGCCTGTGGCTGGAGGAGCGGCGCCTGGGGCTGCTGCTGCTCTCGGCGCTGATGCTGGCGGGGGTGTTCCTGCTGCGCGCGCACATCTTCGTCTGGATGCTGCCACCCTGGGCGACGGTGGTCTGGCTGGCGCTGCCCTGGCCCGCGCGGCGCTGGCGCTGGGCGCTGCTCGGGCTCGGCGCGGTGCTGGCGGTGCCGGCGCTGCTCTGGATCGCGCGGGCGGAGGTGCAGGCGGTGGGGCTCACGGGCTTCCTCACGCGCTACCTGCACCACCTCCACCTGGGCTACCCGCCCACCGGCTATGACGGGCTCTACCTGGCGCTGACGGCGCGCTTCGGCGTGCTGGGCGTGCTGCCGGCGGGGCTCGCGCTGGCGCTCGCGGGCATGGGCGGGGCGTGGCTCCTCGCCTTCCTCATCGGGGCGGGGCTCGTCGCCTGGCGGGGGCGCTGGCGCGCCTTCGACGCCTTCCCCTTTCTGCTCATGGGCTGGGCGATGATGCTGATGCTGCTCGCGCCCACCCCCTTCCACGGCGACTTCACCGACTTCCGCCAGCGCGGCTTCGTGCTGGTCTATGCCCTGCTGGTGATCTGGACGGCGGCCTTCGCCCTGCGCCTCGCGCCCGGGCTGGGGCGGGCGCTGCCGCTGGGGGCGCTCGGCCTCGCGGGGCTCCTCTCGGCCACGCTGTGGATGCCGGGGGCGAAGCTGCCGCGCATGGCGGCGATGGCCGCGCTGGCCGAGGTGACGCCGCGGCCCGGGCTGCGCGAGGCGGCGGCCTGGATGCGCGCCGCGGGCAGCCGGGGCGAGAGCTTCCTCCTCGCCGCGCAGAAGCCCGATGAGGTGTGGTTCGACGACGCCACCCTCCTGCTCGGCGCGAGCGGCGTGCCGGCCTGGCTCTCGCGCCCCGGGCTGATGCGCCGCCGGGGCGGCGCGGTGGCGCGGGCCGCCGAGGCGCGGCTCGGCCTCGCCGCGGAAATCCACGCCGAGCCCGACCGCGCCGCGGCACTGGCTCGGCTGGCACGCGAGGGGGTGGGCTTCTACCTCGCCCCCGTCTCCGACCCGCCGGCCTGGGCGCCGGGGGGCGCGGGCGCGGACCATGCGGCGGGGGAGCTGCTCGGCTGGCGCGTGCCCGGCGCCGCCCGCTGAGCCCCGCCGCGCCCCAGCACCCGCTTCTCCAGCAGGTGCCAGGAGAGCAGCCCGAGCACGAGCGAGATGGGCATGGCGAGCGCGAAGTTCACCGCCCCCCCGCCCTGGGTTCCGATGGCCTGGATGATGAGCTGCTGCACCGGGAAGGACCAGAGATAGATCCCGTAGGAGGGATCGCCCATCCGGCTCACCGCCACCGGGATGCGCCAGGCACACAGGCCGAAGGCCAGCACCGCATAGGGCAGGACGAGGGTGAGCAGCGCCTGCTGCGCCCAGAAGGGCAGGGGCAGGTATTCGAGGCCGAGCAGCATCGCCAGCGCCGCCCGCCAGTCCAGCCAGCGCTCCATCCGCAGCACGGCGATGGCGGCGCCCACCACGAAGAAGGCCGCGAGGATGGAGGCCGCCCAGAAGGGCGTGCCCAGCACCACCACCTCGCGCGGGTGCACGAGCATCGCGACGAGGAACAGCCCCACCGCCAGCGCGGTGGTGAGCAGCAGCAGGGGCCGCCGCGCGCCGAGCCAGACCAGCAGCGGCGCCATCGCGTACATCGCCACCTCCACCGGCAGCGTCCAGAGGCTGCCGTTCACCGCATGCGGCAGCGGGTGGTTCGCGAAGACGAGCGGCAGCGCATATGCGGCGTAGAAGACGATGTTGCCGAGGTAGCGGAAGGTCTGCGCGTGGGTGATGTACTGCCAGAAGGAGAGCGGCGTCAGCAGCGGCCCGATCACCAGCACCGAGATCAGCACGACGAGGATGAGCGCCGGCCAGATGCGCTTCGCCCGGCGCAGCGCGAAGCGCAGCGGGTGCGGGTCGTTCATCCAGCTCCGCGCGATGAGGTAGCCGCTAAGCGCGAAGAAGATCTGCACCGCGAGGGTCGAGACGCTGTGCCCGAGCAGCGCGTGCGGCCTCTCGCCCACCAGGATGTAGGAATGGCCCAGCACCACCATCCCCGCGGCGATCAGGCGCAGGAAGTCGAGGTTGTTGGCGCGATGCCCGCTCATGCCGCGCGCCGCGCGAGGAAGCGGGCGATGGTCAGCCCCGGCTCGGCCGGGCGCAGCCCGAGATCGGCCTGCACCTCGGGCGAGAGCGGCAGGATCTGCTTGCGGCCCTCGATGAAGGCGCGCGCCGCGGCCGCCCGCGCGGCCAGCGCCGGGGGCGGGGCGCTGCGGCCGGCCAGCGTGTTGCTCTCGTCCGTCTTGAAGAAATACTCGCCGACCATCGTCCCCAGCAGGCCGAAATCCGCGCGGTGCCGGGCGCAGACGCGCAGCAGGAAGTCGTAGTCCTCCTCCAGCGTCAGGTTCTCCTCGAAATAGAGCTCGCGCGGGGAGACGCGGCCGCGGTCGAGCACGAAGGAGTGGATGGGGCAGAAATTCCCGCGGAGCAGATCGGCGAGCCCCGTGCCATGGAAGGGCTGGGGCGCGGCCTGCACATGCAGGAAGTGCGGGTGCACCTCCACCCGCCGCACCAGGATGCCGGCGAAGGCGATGGCCGCCCCGGTGGCCTGCA
>JBKBSR010000497.1:0-1696 GCA_046291055.1 Roseococcus sp. | reverse complement strand
GTCCGCCAGCCGCCGCATCTGCCCCGCGAAGCCGTCCAGCATCAGGGCGGGATCGGGGGCGCGGCGCGCCTCGGCCAGCAGCAGCCGCGCCACCACCGCCTCCAGCGCGGCGAGGCGCATGCGCGAATCCAGCGTGCTCATCGGGGCGTCCTCCGTGCCTGGGCGGCGCATGCTGCGCGCGAAGGGCGGGGCGCGTCCATCGGGGGGGGGGGGGCGCTTCCCAAGCCGCGCGCAGCGACTACCCTGCCCGCCGAATCAAGCGTTGCGGGAGTCCCGCCCATGTCCACGCCCACGGTGCCCTCCTGGCACGGCGCCCTGCTCGCGGCCTTCAAGGCGCAGCAGGTGCGGCTCCTGCCCTATGTGCCCGACAATGTGCTGAAGCCGCTGATCGCCGCCCTCGAGGCCGATCCCTTCTTCACCGCCTTCCCCGTGGCGCGGGAGGAGGAGGCCATCGGCATCGTCGCCGGCGGAGTGATGGCGGGCATGCGCGGCGCGGCGCTGATGCAGACCTCGGGCTTCGCCACCCTGCCCAACGCGCTCGCCTCGCTCGCCTGCGCCTTCCAGATCCCGGTGGCGATGGTGGTGAGCGAGCGCGGCACGCTGGGCGAGTTCAACCCGGGCCAGGCCATCGTCTGCCGCACCATGCGGCCCATCCTCGACAGCCTGGGCATCGAGCACCACACCATCACGCGCCTCGACGAGGCCGGCTTCATCGCCGAGCGCGCGCTGAAGCAGGCCTTCGCCACGCGCTGGCCCGCCTGCCTCATCCTCTCCCCGCTGCTGACGGCCCGCCCGCAATGACTGAGACACGCCCCAACACCCAGGTGATGAACCGCGCGGCGCTGACGCGGCGCATCGTGGCGCGCTGTACGCGCGGGGAGGCCGTCATCGGCGGCATCGGCAACTCCAACTGGGATCTCTGGGGCGCCGGCCACCGCGACGAGAACTTCTACATGCTGGGCAGCATGGGCCTCGCCGCGCCCATCGCGCTCGGCGTGGCCATCGCCCAGCCGCAGCGGCGCGTGCTGGCGCTGGAGGGAGACGGCTCGCTGCTCATGCAGCTCGGCTGCCTCTCCACCATCGCCGAGCGCGCGCCGCGCAACCTCATCCTCGTGGTGTGGGACAATGGCAGCTACCAGATCACCGGCGGCCAGGGCACGCCCGCCGCGCGCGCCGGCACGGACCTGATCGCCATCGCGCGCGCCAGCGGCATCGCCAAGGCCCAATGGGCGGCCGACGAGGCGGAGTTCGACGCGCTGCTGGCCGAGGCGCTGGCCACCGACGGCCCGCACGTCATCGGCGCACGCATCGACCAGGAGCCGGGCCGCAGCCAGACCCCGCGCGAGCCGGTGCGCTTCGCCATGAGCTTTTCCGCCGCCATGGCCCGGCCGGTCTGACCGCGCCCGCGCGCCCGGTCAGAGCGTCACCACCGGCCCCTCGCCCGCGGCGGCGAGGAAGGTGACGAGGCCCGCCACCTCCACACCCGGCGCCAGCGCGGCCCCGGAAAGCCCCTCCACGCGCAGCCCCGCCTCGCAGGCGATGCGCCGCACGCCGAGCGCGTCCACCGCCTCCAGCAGCTCCGCCAGGGTGGCCACGCCGGCCGCGTGCAACGCGGCCTCGCGCGGGTCCTCGCGCAGCGGCGTGGGGTCGAGGAGGAGCCGGCAGCCCGCATTGGTGGCGAAGAGCGTCACGCGCC
>JBKBSR010000135.1:0-8118 GCA_046291055.1 Roseococcus sp. | reverse complement strand
GGGGCTGGCCGACGCGGCGGCAGCGCCCGGCGTGTCGAGGGCCAGCGCGCCCGCCGCATCGCGCTTGAGGTGCAGGGTGGGGCCGAGCAGCTCCACCGTGGCCGGCGCCAGCACCCCGCGCAGCAGCGGGCGCAGCGCGAGGGTGACCTCCGCATCGGGCAGCAGCGCCACCGTCTGGCCCGCCGCATCGCTGAGCCGCGCGCCGGTGACGCGGATTTCGACCGGCGCGCCCTCGCCCCGGAAGCCGCCCCAGGCGAGGAAGGCGCGGCCGATGGAGAGCGTCAGCGGCCCGCCCGCCGCATTGGCCGCCCGCTCCATCTGCCGCGCGAGCAGCCCCGATTCGATGGGCGCGCCCGAGAGCCGCCAGGCCAGCACCCCGAGCCCCGCCCCGGCGAGCAGCGGCAGCGCCGCGCAGAGCGCGAGCAGCGCCCGCAGGGCTTGACCGGCCTTCATCCCGGGCGCTCCCCTGCCCGGCCATGACCCGCCCCCTGCACGACCCGGACGGAGTCGCCCGCCTGCTCTCCCGCCTCGCGGAGGGCGAGGAGCCCGCCCGGCTGCTGGCGCAGCGCGCCGAGGCGCGGCCCATCCTCGAGGTGATCGGCGCGCACAGCCCCTTCCTCTCGGACCTCGCCCTGCGCGAGGCGGCGGTGCTGCACCGCCTGCTCGACCGCGGGGCGGAGGCGGCGATGGCCGCCGTGCTGGAGCCGCTCGCCACCGCCGACCCCGCCTCCCCGCGCGAGGCGGTGGCGAGCCTGCTGCGCCGGGCCAAGCGGCAGGGCGCGCTGCTGGCCGCGGCGGCCGATCTCGGCGGGATCTGGCCGCTCGACCGCGTGACCGGCGCTCTGTCGGACCTCGCGGACGCCGCCATCGAGTTCGCCTGCGCGCATCTGCTGCTGGAGGCGGCGCGGCGCGGGCAGATCGCCCTGCCTCGCGCCCGGGCCGAGGCGCGGCAGGTCACGAAGGGCTCGGGCCTCATCGTGCTCGGCATGGGAAAGCTCGGCGCGCGCGAGCTGAACTACTCCTCGGATGTGGATCTCCTGCTGCTGCACGATCCCGATTCCCCCTCCTACCACGAGGAGCACGGCGCCGCCCCCTGGGTGCGGCTGGCGCGCGACCTGGTGCGGCTGCTGGAGGAGCGCACGGGCGAGGGCTACGTCTTCCGCACCGACCTGCGCCTGCGCCCGGACGCCGCGCCGCTCTGCGTCTCGGTGCCCGTCGCCCTCTCCTACTACGAGAGCCTGGGGCAGAACTGGGAGCGCGCGGCGATGATCAAGGCCCGCCCCGTGGCGGGGGACCGCGCGGCGGGCGAGGCCTTCCTGCGCGAGCTGCGCCCCTGGATCTGGCGCCGCCACCTCGACTTCGCCGCGGTGGCCGACATCCACTCCATCAAGCGGCAGATCCACGTCCACAAGGGCGAGCGTGGCGCGGGCGGGGAGATCGCTGTGGCCGGGCATGACGTGAAGCTCGGCCGCGGCGGCATCCGCGAGATCGAGTTCAGCGTGCAGGTGCTCCAGCTCATCTGGGGCGGGCGCGACCCCGCCCTGCGCGACCCCACCACCCTCGGCGCGCTCGCAGCACTCGCCGCGGCGGGCAAGATGGACCGCCGCGCCGCGGCCGACCTCGCCGACGCCTATGTGTTCCTGCGCAACACCGAGCACCGCATCCAGATGGTGGCGGACCGCCAGACCCACCGCCTGCCCGAGGAGCCGGCCGAGCTCGACCGCATCGGCCGCTTCATGGGCTTCGCCGACGGCGCGGCCTTCGCCGCGGCGCTGACCGGGCACCAGCGCCGGGTGGAGCGCCACTACAGCCGCATGTTCGAGACCGCGCCCAGCCTCGGCGCCGATCACGGCAGCCTGGTCTTCACCGGGGTGGAGGACGACCCGGCCACGCTCGAGACGCTGCGCGGTCTCGGCTTCCGCGAGCCCTCCACCGTCTCGGCCCTGATCCGCGCCTGGCACCATGGCCGGCCGCGCGCCACCCGCAGCGAGCGCGCGCGCGAGCTGCTGACCGAGCTCACCCCCGCCCTGCTCGCCGCCTTCGGCCGCCAGCGGGAACCCGAGCAGGCGATGATCCGGCTGGGCGAGCTGCTGAACCGCCTGCCCGCGGGGGTGCAGTTCCTCTCGCTGCTGCACCGCAACCCCCGCCTGCTCGACCGGCTCGCGCTGCTGCTCGGCGCCGCCCCGCGCCTTGCGGACCACATGGCCCGCCACCCCTCGGCGCTGGAGGGGCTGCTCGCGGGCAGCTTCGCCGCGCCGGGCGAGAAGCCGCTCGCCGCCCTGCCCGCCCTGCTTCGCGAGGCGCGCGACCTCGAGGAGGCGCTGGAGGCCACTCGCCGCCTCGTCACCGAGCGCATGTTCGAGGTGGACGCCGCCACCCTCGAGGGCCACCTCGACGCCGATGCGGCGGGCGAGCAGCGCAGCGCCATCGCCGACGCCGCCATCGCCGCCCTGCTGCCCGCGGTGGAGCGCGATTTCGCCCGCCGCTTCGGCCGGGTGGCCGGGGGGGCCATGGCGGTGCTGGCGCTGGGCAAGCTCGGCGGGCGGGAGATGCTGCCCGCCTCCGACCTCGACCTGATCCTGATCTACGACCACGACCCGGCGGCGGAGGCGAGCGAGGGCGGCGCGAAGCCGCTCGCGCCCAGCGAATACTTCATCCGCCTCGCGCACCAGGTGGTGGCGGCGCTGACCTCGCCCGGGCGCGAAGGGCGCGCCTTCGAGGTGGACATGCGGCTGCGGCCCTCGGGCAACAAGGGGCCGGTGGCGGTGCGCCTCTCGGCCTTCGAACGCTACCACGCCGAGGAGGCCTGGACCTGGGAGCGCATGGCGCTGACGCGCGCGCGGGTGGTGGCCGGGCCGCCGGCGCTGGCGCGCGCCGTCGCCGCCGCGCTGGACGCCGCGCTGACCACCCCGCGCGACCCGGCGAAGGCGCTGGAGGATGCGCGGGCCATGCGCGCGCGCATGCTCAAGGAGCTGCCGCCCCAGGGCCCCTGGGACATCAAGGCCATGCCGGGCGGGCTGACGGAGGTGGAGTTCATCGCCCAGGCGCTGACGGTGGCGCATGCGCCCGCAGAGCCGCGCCTGCTGCGCCGCACCACGCGCGAGGTGCTCGCCGCGCTCGGCCGCCACGGGCTGCTCGAGGAACGCGAGGCGGCCACCCTGATCGAGGCCGAGCGGCTCTGGCGCACCCTGCTCGGCCTGTTGCGCCTCACCGTGGGCCGCTGGGCCGACCCCGCCCTGCCCGCCACGCTGGAGGCGGCGATGCGCGACCAGGCGGCGGCGCTGCTGCATCGCGCCGTGCCGGACCAGGAGGCGCTGCGCGCGGAGATCGCCCGCCACGCCGCGGCGGTGCGCGCCAGCTTCGAGGCGCGCATCGGCCCGCTCATGCCGGCGGCCGCCGGTTCCGACCCGTGAGAAGGCGGCGCGGCCGCTGGCATGCGCTTGTTTCGGCGCGCAGCCGTCCGCCAACCCTGCGCGCGAGACGGGCGGCATCGCATGCCGCCCGTATCACCGCCCCCGGCTGATCGCGTCCGCCACCAGGTTGCAGCCCAGCACCGCGAGCAGGATGGCAAGCCCCGGCCAGAGCGCGGCCAGCGGCGCCTGGAACACCAGCTCCTGCGCGTTGGCCAGCATGTTCCCCCAGGAGGGCGCGGGCGGGGCGATGCCGAGCCCGAGGAAGCTCAGCGCGCTCTCGGCCAGGATCGCCCCGCCCACGGCGAGCGCGGTGGCGATGGCGATGGGCGCCGCGAGGCCGGGCAGCACATGCCGCCACAGCAGCCGCGCCTCGGAGACGCCGAGCGCCCGCGCCGCCCGCACGAAATCGCGCGCGAGCAGCGACAGCGCCGTGGCGCGCACCAGCCGCGCCACCCCCACCCAGCCGAAGGCCGCGAGCAGAAGCGACAGGCGCAGCACATCCGCCATCGCCTCGCCCCGCGGCAGCCCGACCGCCGCGGGATCGAGCGCGGCGAGGATCACCAGCAGCGGCAGGGCGGGCAGCGCCAGCAGCCCGTCGGCCAGCCGCATCAGCACCGCATCCAGCCATCCGCCGCGCCAGGCGGCGAGCAGCCCCAGCAGCGTGCCGATCCCCGTCGCCGCCAGCGCCGCCGCGAGCCCCACCGCGAGCGAGACGCACGCCCCGTGCGCAAGGCGCAGCAGCAGATCCCGCCCCAGCTCGTCCGTGCCCAGCGGATGCGCGGCCGAGGGGGGCGCGAAGCGGTTGAACAGGTCGGGCGCGAAGGGGTCATGGCCGAGCAGCGCCGCGAGCCAGGGCGCCGAAGCGGCGAAGGCCGCGAGCAGCCCGAGCAGGCCGAGCCCCGCCCTCACGCGATCCTCGGATCGAGCCAGCGCTGCGCCAGATCGGCGGCGAGGGTGGCGAGCATGGTCACCACCGCCACCAGCAGCAGCGCGATCAGGGCGAGGTTGAAGTCGCTGCCCATCACCGCGTCGTAGATCAGCTTGCCCATTCCCGGCCGGGCGAACACCGTCTCGGCGATCAGCGCGCCCGAGACGAGCGCGCCCGCGTCGAGGGCGGCGATGGTCAGCAGCGGCACCGCGGCATTGGGCAGGGCGTGGCGCAGCAGCACGCGCCGCTCGCCCGCCCCCTTGGCGCGGGCGGTGCGGATGTGCGGCTCCTCGAGCGCGGCCGAGAGGGCCGCCGCGCCATGGCGCGCATAGGCCGCGAGGTTGGCGAAGGCGAGCGTGGCCACGGGCAGCACCAGCGCGCGCCAGCCGCCCTCGCCCCCGCCCGCGGGCAGCCAGCCCAGATGCACGGCGAAGAGGATGATGAGCAGCATGCCCAGCCAGAAGGCCGGCACCGCCTGGGCGAAGAGCGCGAAGCCCTGCACGAGCGGGCCGAGCCGCGGCCGGAGCGCCGCCACCGCCCCGAGCCCCACGCCGCACACCCCCGCGAGCAGCAGCGCGAGGCCGAGGAGCTCCAGCGTCCCGATCAGCGCGGGCCAGAGCAGCGCCGCCACCGGCAGGGCGAAGAGGCGCGAATGGCCGAAGCGCCCCTCGATCACCCCGCCCGCCCAGGCCAGGTAGCGCGCCAGCAGCGGCTGATCGAGCCCGTGCAGCGCGCGCAGCCGCGCCGCGTCCTCGCTGGTGAGGCGCGGATCGCCGGCGATCGCCATCTCGATGGGATCGCCCGGCATGAGCCCGATCAGCAGGAAGGCGGCGAAGGAGAGCAGCGCCGTGACCAGCGCGATCTGCACAAGGCGGGTGGCGAGGAGGCGGATCACCGCGCCCTCCACTGCTCCGCCCAGAGGCTCGAGGGGTTGAGGTGGCCGGTGGGCCGCACGCCCTCGAGCCAGGGCGGCCAGACATGCGCGTCCTGGCGGAACCAGAGCGGCAGGGCGGGCAGCTCCTCGGCGTAGATGGCCTGCAGCCGGCGCCACAGCGCGCGCCGCGCCTCGCGGTCCAACTCCACGGGCAGGGCTTCGAGGATCGCGTCCATCTCCGCGTGGCGGAAGCCCGTGTAGTTCTGGCCCGACCAGTTGCGCTCGGCGGTGGGGATCTCGGCGGAGTGAAGCGAGCTGCGCGGCACCCCCTCGGGGGCGGAGACCCAGGCGAACATCACGGCGCCCTGGAAGCGGCGGCGCGAGAGCGTCTCGCCGAACAGCACGCGCGGCGGCTCGTTGCGGATGCGCGCCTCGACGCCGATGGCGCGCCACTGCGCCTGGATCACCTGCTGCACCGCCTCGCGCGAACGGTTGCCGGCGGTGGTCATCAGCTCGAAGGCGAGGCGCTCGCCCGCGGCGTTGCGGCGGATGCCGTCGGGCCCCGGCGTCCAGCCCGCCTCGGACAGCAGCGCGGCGGCGCGGGCGGGGTCGAAGGGGTAGCGCCGCACCTCGGGATCGTGCGGCCAGTCGAGCGGGTTCACGCTGCTGTGCGCCACCGTCTGCCGCCCCTCGAAGAGGCGCGCCACGATCTGCGCGCGATCGAGCCCCAGCAGCAGCGCCTGGCGCACGCGGCGGTCATCGAGCGGCGGCTGGTCGAGCCTGAGGTCGAGATGCTCGTAGATCAGGCCGGGGCGGAACTCGGCGCGGAAGCGCGCGCCGGTGCGGCGGATCAGCGCCGCCGCCTGCTCCACCGGCAGGCCGAGCTCGCCCGCGATCATGTCGATCTGCCCGGCGAGGAGCTGCGCCTCCAGGGTGGGCGTGTTCTCCACCGTGCGGACCACGATGCGCCGGAACTGCGGCGCGGGGCCGGACCAATGTGGATTGCGCTCGAGGGTGATGGCCGCACCCGGCTGCACCTGCACGACGCGATAGGGCCCGTTCCAGAGCCCGGGGTTCGTCGGCTCCGTGTCGTAGAGGGTGCGGCTGCGATAGCCGCGCGGGTCCGCCTGCCAGCGGGCGCGCTCGAGATGCGCGGGCAGGGGCGCGAAGTCGCCGAGGCTCGCGAAGTCGAAGGTCACGCGGTCGAAGCGCAGCGCGAAGCGGCGCGGGCCCTCCGCGATGAACGCGTAGGCCGAGCGGTAGAACTCGGCCGGGCCCATGCCGGTGGCGGGCTCGCGCCCCGCCTCCCAGGCGAAGCGCAGATCCTCGGTGGTGACGGGCGTGCCGTCGCCCCAGCGCAGCCCCTCGCGCAGCACCCAGGTGACACGCAGGCCCGGGCGGCCATCGGGCGTGGTCTCGCGCACCGCAAGCCCGTTCTCGAGCGTGGGAAGTTCCTCGCAGAGCAGGCAGGTGAGGCGCCAGTCGGCGTCATGGGCGGTGACGGGGCGGCGCGCGAAGCCCAGCACATAGGACTTCGCCACCATATTCTCGATGTTGGGGTGCAGGGTGGAGGGGTATTGCGTGATGCCGATGGTCAGCGTCTCGCGCGGCTGGGCGAGCGCGGGCGCGGCGAGGAGGAGCAGGGCGAGGAGAAGGCGCCCCACGCGCGGCTACTCCTTCCCGCCCTTGTGGGCCAGGGCCTCCTCCAGGCTGCCCACCCCGCCATGGGCGCGGCTCCAGCCCACCGGATCCTCCAGGAATTTCCGGACGCCGGAGAGGGCGGCCTCGGGGAAATAGGGCCGCTCGCGGCAGACCTCGAGCACGTCCCACCAGGTGGCGAGGTGATGCAGCGAGAGGCCCATGGCCTTCATCTGCTCGAAGCTGCCGGGAAAGACGCCGTAGTAGAACACCACGAAGGTGTGGGCGCAGCGCGCGCCGGCCGCGCGCAGCGCCTCGGCGAAGCGGATCTTGGAGGCGCCGTCGGTGGTGAGGTCCTCCACCAGCAGGGTTTCCTTGCCCACCGGCACATCGCCCTCGATCAGCGCGTTGCGGCCGAATCCTTTCGGCTTCTTGCGCACATAGGCCATGGGCAGGTTCATGCGGTCGCTGATCCAGGCGGCGAAGGGGATGCCGGCCGTCTCGCCGCCCGCGACGCTCTCGATGGTCTCGAAGCCCACCCAGCGGTTGATCTTCTCCACGCCGAGGTCGCAGATGCGCGCCCGCGCGCGGGGGTAGGAGATGATCTTGCGGCAGTCGATGTAGACGGGGCTCTTCCAGCCCGAGGTGAGGGTGTAGGGTTCCTCGGGGCGGAAGTTCACCGCCTTGATCTCCAGAAGAATGCGCGCGGTGGTCAGCGCCGCGTCGCGGTCGAACTCCGAGGCGTGGTGCGTCGTCATGGAAACCCTCTTCCTGCGCCTCGCAGTTAGCCCCCGCGCGGGGCGGCGTCCATGACCGAAGCCGTCTGGGTGCTGCGGGATCCGCGGGCGGGCACGGCGGCGCAGGCGCTGGGCCTCGCGGAGCGGCTCGGCGCGCCCTTCCGCGAGGTGCCGCTCGAATGGGGGCCGCTCGCGCGGCTGCCCTGGCCCTTCCCCACCCTGCTGGGGCTGCGCGGGCGGGCGGGCTTCGCGCCGCCCTGGCCGCGCCTCGTCATCTCGGCGGGGCGGCGGGCGGCGCCGGTTGCGCTCTGGCTCGGCGCGCGGGGGGCGCGCACGGTCCACGCCATGCGCCCGGGCTTCGGCGCGGCGCGCTTCGACCTGCTGGTGATCGGCGCGCATGACGCGCCGCACCCCGCGCCGAACCTGATGGTGATCGAGGGCGCGATGCACCGCGTCACCCCCGCGGCGCTGGCCCAGGCGTCGGCGGGCTTTCCCGAACTCGCCGCCCTGCCCCGCCCGCGGGTGGGG
>JBKBSR010000496.1:0-1699 GCA_046291055.1 Roseococcus sp. | reverse complement strand
GCGGCGGCTTCACGCCCGGCGGCTTCTCGCTGCACAACACCATGCTGCCGCACGGCCCCGACGCCGACGCCTTCGAGGCGGCGAGCAACGCGGAGCTGAAGCCGCACAAGCTCGAAGGCACCCTCGCCTTCATGTTCGAGACGCGCTTCCCCCAGCGCGTGACGGCCTATGCCGCGGGGCTGCCGCAACTGCAGGCGGACTACCCGGCCTATGGCCTCGCGCTGCGCCGGCATTTCCGGCCCGATCGCCCGTGATGGCGCGGATCAGGCCGGGCCCACCCGCGCCGCGCTGAACTTGAAGCCGGGAATGCGGCCGAATGGATCGAGCCGCGGATCGGTCAGCATGTTCGCCGGCGCCTCCCGGTAGGCGAAGGAGAGGAACACCATCCCCTCCGGCAGCGCCGGATCCTCCCTTGCTGCGCATTCCACCGCCCCGCGCCGGGTGGAGATGCGTACGCGCGCACCGGGCGCGAGGCCGAGCCGGCGCATCGCCTGCGGCGAAAGCGCGGCCACCGGCGCGGGCCGCAGCGCATCGAGCACGCTCGCGCGCCGCGTCATCGCCCCGGTGTGCCAGTGTTCCAGCTCGCGCCCCGTGGTCAGCACGAAGGGGAAATCGGCGTCCGGCAACTCGGCCGGGTCCGAAAGGCCGGCGGGCACCAGCCGCGCCCGGCCATCCGCGGTGTGGAAGGCGTCGTGGAAGATGATCCCCTCGCCGGGCTCGTCGGGGCCGTGGCAGGGATAGGTCACGCTGCCCTCGCGCTCCAGCCGCTCCCAGGTGATGTTGGCGAGACTCGGCATGGCCTGCGCCATCTCCGCAAAGACCTCGCGCGGGCCGCCATACCGCCAGCCGAGGCCGAGCCGCCGCGCCATCGCGACGATGATGTCGAGGTCCTGCCGCGCCTCGCCCGGCGGCGCCAGCGCCGCGCGGCCCAGCTGCACCTGGCGGTTGGTGTTGGTCACCGTGCCGGTCTTCTCCGGCCAGGCGCTCGCGGGCAGCACCACGTCGGCGAGTGCGGCCGTCTCGGTCAGGAACAGATCCTGCACCACGAGGTGCCGCAGCCGCGCCAGCGCGGCGCGCGCGTGGCCGAGATCGGGGTCCGACATCGCCGGATTCTCGCCCATGACATAGAGGCCCTCGATCGCGCCCCGCCCCGCTGCCTCGGTGATCTCCACCACCGTCAGCCCGGGTGCGGCGGGGAGCGGCGCGCCCCACAGCGCCTCGAGCCGCGCGCGCGCCGCATCGTCGTCGGTGCGATGGTAGTCGGGCAGCGCCATCGGGATCAGCCCGGCGTCGGAGGCGCCCTGCACGTTGTTCTGCCCGCGCAGGGGATGCAGCCCCGTCCCCGGCCGCCCCACCTGCCCGCAGACGAGCGCGAGCGCGATCAGCGCCCGCGCATTGTCCGTCCCGTGCACGGATTGCGAGACGCCCATGCCCCACAGGATCAGCGCGCGCTCCGCCCGCGCGTAGCGGCGCGCGACGCGGCGGATCTGCGCCGCCGGCACGCCGCAGCGCGCCTCGACTGCCTCGGGCGCATAGGCCTTCACGTGTTCGGCCAGCGCCTCGAAACCGGCGAGGCGCCGCGCCACGAAGTCGCGGTCGTGCAGCCCCTCCGCGATCACCACATGCAGCATCGCGTTGAGCAGCGCGACATCCTGGCCGGGGGCGAAGCGCACCACCTCCTCGGCGAAGCGGTCGAGGC
>JBKBSR010000495.1:0-1700 GCA_046291055.1 Roseococcus sp. | reverse complement strand
CGAGACGGCGGAGGAGATCGTCGGCCTGACCCACGCCGAGGTGGTGGCGGCCACCCGGCGCAAGGAGGGCGCCACGGGGCCTGCGGGATTCAACCTGCCGGCCGAGTTCGCCTACAACCGTATCGACCGCTCCCGCCCCGCGCGCTACGAGCGGCGGCGCGCCGACGGGCGCGTGATCGAGGTCGCCTCCACACCGGTGCCCGGCGGCGGCTATGTGGTGGGCATCACCGACATCACCGAGCTCGTGGAAGCGCGGGAGCAGGCGCAGCACCGCGCCGAGGTGCTCTCCGCCGCGCTCAACGCCTCGCGCCACACCATCAGCCTCTATGACCGCGACCAGCGGGTGATCGCCACCAACCGTTTCGGCGCGGAACTGGCGGGCTTCGAGAGCCCGGAGGTGATGATCGGGCTGACGCTGCGCGAGGTGCTGACACGCCAGGCGCGCCGGGAACACCCGGACGATCCGGCGGCGCAGACCCGCTTCCTCGACACCTATCTCGCCCTCGACCGGTCGGCGCCGCAGCGCTACCAGCGGCGCCATCCCGATGGCCGGGTGTTCGACGTGCGCTCCGACCCCACGCCCGATGGCGGCTTCTCCGTCTCGGTGGCCGACGTGACCGAACTGGTGCGCGCGCAGGAGGAGGCGGAGCGCCGCGCCCTGGTGCTGCAGGCGATGATCGACAACAACCGCCACGGCATCGTGCTCTATGACCGGGAGCACCGGCTGGTGGCGGCGAACGCGCTGGCCGGAGAGCTGATGGGCGTGCCCGATCTGCTCGCCCGGCCGGGCACCCGGCACGAGGAGATCCTCGCCGCCCAGCGCGCGCGCGGCATGTATGCCGACGAGGAGGGGGGCGCGGCCACGGAGCGCGCCTTCCTCGCCGTGGACCGCAGCAAGCCGCACCGGGTGCAGCGCACCCTGCCCGACGGGCGCCGCTTCGACGTCGCCTCCGACCCCACGCCCGATGGCGGCTTCGTCGTCTCCATCGCCGACGTCACCGCCCTGGTGCGGGCCGAGGCGGAGGCCGAGCGCCGCGCCGGGCTGCTGCGCACCATGCTGGACAACAACAGCTCGGGCATCCTGCTCTACGACAGCCAGCATCGCCTGGCCGCCTTCAACCGCCTGGCCGCCGAGATGATGGCGCTGCCAGAGCTCGACTCGCTGGTCGGACGGCATTTCCAGGAGATCCTCGACCTGCAGCGGGCGCGCGGCAATCTCGGGCCCGGCGAGGCGGGGGAGGAGCGCTGGAACCGGCTGCGCGGCCTCGACCGCCGCCTGCCGCACCGCGACCGCCGCGTGACCGGCGACGGGCGGGTGCTGAACTACGCCTCCGACCCCACGCCCGACGGCGGCTTCGTCATCTCGCTGACGGACGTGACCGCGCTCGCCCGCGCCCAGCAAGAGGCGGCCGAGCGCGCGGCCATCCTCGGCGTGATGCTCGGCAACATCCGCCACGGCATCATCCTCTTCGACCGCGCGGGGCGGCTGGTGGCGCGCAACGACAAGCTCGCCGAGATGCTCCACCTCCCGCCGGCGCTTCTGCAACCGGGCGTGACGCTGGCCGAGATGGTCGAGGCGCTGCGCGCCCGCGGCGAATACGGGCAGGGCGAGGAGGCCGCGCGCGTGGCCGAGGAGATCGTCTCGCGCCGGCGCGACACCCCGAGCCGGGACATCCACCGCCACCCGGACGGGCGCATCC
>JBKBSR010000494.1:0-1700 GCA_046291055.1 Roseococcus sp. | reverse complement strand
GTCGATCTTGTCGTCGCGCTCGGCCCCGCGGAGGTGGCGCGACCAGCTCCCCTGCCGCTCGCCGCGCCCGCCGCTGCCTCGCCGCGCTCGCCTCGCCCAGCGGCGGCGCTTCCGCCGCCCGGCCCCCGCGCCCTGCCGCCCCTGCCGCCGCCAGGGCCGCCGGAGCCCCCGCCCGCCCGCGCCGCCGCGCTGATCGGGGCGCGGCCGGAACAGCTCCTCGCCAGGCTCGGCGCGCCCGCGCTGCGCCGCGAGGAGGGGGGCGCGCAGATCTGGCTCTACGCCACATCCGCCTGCCATCTCGACCTCGTGCTCTACCCCGAGGGGGGCGGGCTGCGCGTGGCCCATGCCCAGGCCCGCGCCCAGGGCATGGCCCGGCGCAGCGAGGCCGCCTGCCTGGGCGAGATCGCCGCGCGGCGCGGCGGCCCGCGTCCGCCTTCGGCCAGTGCGCCCGCCCCGGTGGCGTGAGGTGGCCCCCTACCTCGACGCCTTCGTGCCCGCCTTCGGGCTGCTCGCCCTGGGCGCGCTGCTGCGCCGGCGCCTGCTGCCCGAGGAGGCGGTCTGGGCCGGCATCGAGCGGCTGATCTTCTGGGTGCTGCTGCCCGCGCTGCTGGTGGCGGCCATCGGCTCGGTGCGGCTGGGCGAGCTGCCGGTGCTGGGCATGCTGGCTGCGATCTGGGCGGCGCTGGGGCTGGGCACGGCGCTCTCGGTCTGGCTCGCGCGGGCGCATCGCCAGCCGCATGCCAGCATGACCAGCGTGCTGATGGGCGGCATCCGCTTCAACAACCTGATCGGCTTCGCGGTGGCGGGGGCGATGTTCGGCCTGCCCGGCATCGCGCTGGGCGCGGTGGCCACGGGGCTGATCGTGCCCTTCGTGCAGGTGGTCACCACCACGGCCTTCGCGCTGGGCGGGAGCGGGCGGCTGCGCCCGCTTGCCGTCTTGCGCCAGGTGGCGATGAACCCGCTGATCCTGGGCTGCGCGGCGGGCTTCCTGGTGGCGGCGCTGGGCGGGCTGCCGGTCGGGCTGAAGCCGCTGCTGGAGACGCTGGGCCGCGCCTCGGTGGCGCTGGGGCTGCTCGCGGTGGGGGCGGCGCTCTCGGCCCGCGCCCTGCGCGACAGGCTGGGCCTGCAGCTCTGGACCGCCGCCCTCAAGCTGCTGGTGATGCCGGGGGTGACGCTGCTGCTCTGCCTCGCGCTCGGCCTCGGCGCGCTGCCCACCGCCATGGCGGTGCTGTTCATGGCCCTGCCCACGGCGGCGACCAGCTACGTCATGGCCCGCGCCATGGGCGGGGACGCGCCGCTGATGGCCGCCATCACCACCAGCGAGCACGCGCTCTCGGTGCTCACCCTGCCGCTCTGGCTGCTGCTGGTGCAGGCGGTGCATCCGGGCGCAGCCTCGTAAGCGTCCGTTCATCATCATCCCGCATCCTGGCCTTGCGGGCGCGAGGCCGGTCGCCCCGGCGAGGAGTGACGATGCGAAAAGCGGAGAAGGAGGCTGCGGCCTGGCGCGATCCGTCCATCGGATACGCCCATGCGGCCATGGAGTCGCTGCTGAGCCAGCGCATGCTCCCGACGCCGGAGAACTACCGGATCTGGTATCTCTACCACGCCGGCACCCATGCCGCCCTGCGCGCCGACATCGAGGCGCGGCTCAAGGCCGGCCAGGCGCTGGACGAAGCCGCCATGGCCGCGCTGCACGCGCG
>JBKBSR010000493.1:0-1702 GCA_046291055.1 Roseococcus sp. | reverse complement strand
GCGCTGGCCGAGGGGCTGCTCGGGACGGGCCATGGCTGAGACGCCGCGCCCCCTGCCCGGCGGCGGATGGTTCGCCTGGACGGGGGGCGAGGCGCTTCCCCTGCCCCTCCCTCCCCGGCCGCCGACCCCGCCCGCCCCGCCCGCGCCCCTGGCCGAGGGGCGCAGCGCCCGCCGCGCCGCGGGCGGGCTGGCGGCGCTGCACCTGGCCCTCGGCGGGGTGGCCCTGGCCGTGCCGGCGGCGCTGGCCGAGCACATCCTGCCCATGCCCGCGCTGCGGCCCTTCCCCGGCGCCCTGCCCGCCGTGCTCGGGCTGGCGGAGGCGGGCGACGCCCCGGCCCTGGTGCTCGACCTCGCGGCGCCGGCCGGCGGCGGCGAGCCGGGCGCGCCGGAATGGCTGCTGGTGCTGCAGGCGGCGGGTCGGCGCATCGGCCTTCCGGCGCAGCGCATCGCCGCCGGCCCCGCCACCCCCGCGCTCGGGATCTTCGAGGCCTGGCTCGCCTCGCCGCAGGCGGCGCCGGCCCTCGCCGCGGCCCCCCTCTCTCGCCCCGCCGCCCCGCCCGCCCCGCAGGCCGAGCGCGCCCTCGTGCTGTTCCGCGCCGGCGGCGTCACCGCCGCCCTGCCGGCCGAGGCGGTGGCGGCCGTGCTCGCGCCCCAGCGCCCGCTGCCCGCCCCGCCGGGGGCGGCGGCCCGGGGCGTGGCGGGGCTCGCGGCGCATCGCGGCGCGGTGCTGCCGGTGCGCGACGGCGGCCGCGCGCTCGGCGGCCCGCCCGCGCTGGCCGGGGGCGAGGCGCCGCTGATCCGCCTCGCCCTCGAGCCCGAATGGCTGCTCGCGGTGAGCGAGGTGCTGGGCGTGCGCCGCGCGCCGGAGGCGCAGATCGTCCCGGCCGGGGGCGGTCTCGTCAGCGCCATCGCGCGGCTGGGCGGGGAGGCCCTGCCGCTCCTCGCGCCGCGGGGCCTCGCGGCATGAGCACGCCCATCCCCGTGCTGGTGGTGGACGACAGCCCCTTCATGCGCCTCGCCCTGCGCCGGATCATCGAGGCGGAGGGCGACCTGCGCGTGGTCGGCGAGGCGGCGGACGGCGAGGCCGCGCTCGGCGCCGTCGAACGCTGCCGGCCCGCGGTGGTGGTGATGGATGTGGAGATGCCGCGCCTGTGCGGCATCGAGGCGACGCGCCGCATCATGGCCCTGCCCGATCCGCCCGCCGTGGTGATGGTCAGCCAGCACACGCGCGACGAGAGCCCGGCCGCGCTCGCCGCGCTCGCCGCCGGCGCGGCCGACTATGTGAGCAAGGAGACGGGGCTGGGCGGCCTCGATCTCGCCCATCTCGACCGCGCGCTGCGGGCGCGGCTGCGGCACTGGGCGCGGGCGGCGCGCGGCGGCGCGGGCCCCGGCCCCGCCGAGGCCGCCCCCGCCGCCCTGCCCCGCGCGGGCGAGGCCGCCCCGCCGCTCGTTCTGCTGGCCGCCTCCACCGGCGGGCCCGACGCGCTGGCCGCGCTGCTGGAGGCGAGCGGGCCGCTGCCCGCCCCCATGGTCATCGCCCAGCACATGCCCGAGGGGCTGGCCGGGGAATTCGCCGCCCAGTTCGCCCGGCGCGCCGGCTGGGCGGTGCGCGCGGCGGGGCCCGAGCAGCCGCTCGCCCCGCGCGAGGCCTGGCTGCTGCCCACCGACGGCGTGCTGCTGCGCCGCGCGGGCGGGCTCTGGC
>JBKBSR010000492.1:0-1704 GCA_046291055.1 Roseococcus sp. | reverse complement strand
CGCCCAGGCGTCACGCGCCCGGCCCGGGCCACCGCCAGCAGCGCCCCGCCCGGAAAGACAAGCAGCCACAGCAGAAGCCCGAGCGCGCCGCCCTCCACCATCGCCTCGATGGCGTGGTTGTGCGGGTGGAAGCCGCGGTCCTGCCCCGCGCCGAGGGCGATGGGGAAGCCGCCCGGGCCGAGCCCCGCCCAGCCACCCAGCCGCCAGGCCGCGCCCCAGATCTGGTCGCGCGCCGAGGGCGCATCGCCCATGCCGCGCAGCAGCCGCTCCAGCGTGGCGAGATTCTCGGCGCGTCCGGGGTCGAGCATGATGAGGGCGAGCAGCCCAACCCCCCCGCCCAGCGCCAGCCCGAGCCAGAGCAGCGCCCGCCCTGGCCGGCGCAGCAGAACCAGCAGCAGCGCCGGGCCGAGCGCCACGGTGGCCAGCATCCCGAGGAAGGCCGCCCGCCCGCCCGGCAGCAGCACCGCCGCCCCGAGGGCGAGCAGCAGCCCGAGCCAGAACAGCCGCGCCCAGCCCCGCGCCGTCACCGCCCGCAGCGCCGCAAGCCCGCCGGCGCAGGCGATGGCCAGCCCCGCGATCTGGTAGGCGACGCGCACCCGCGCCGGGTCGCGCCCGATCTCGCCGCCCAGCACGATGCTGTCGGTGGCCAGCCCATGCACGATGACCAGCCCCACGAAGGGGCCGATCGCCAGGGTTGCGGCCACGAAGCCGCGGCGCGCCCGCTCCTCCGCCCCCGCCAGCAGCCCGGCGGCGAGCATCACGGGCCCGAGCAGCACCATGTCCAGCAGCCGCTTGCGCGCCTCCTCGGGCCAGGGGCTCCAGGCGGCCGCCAGCACCCACCAGAGCCAGAGCGCGCCGGCGGCGGCCAGCACCAGCCCCACCCCGCGGCCGGCCACCGGCTCGCGCGCCGCCAGCAGCATCAGGAGCAGGCCGAGGGTGGCGGCCAGCGCCAGCGCCGTGAGGTCGAGCGGCAGGGCGTGCAGGAAGCCCGCCGCCTTCAGCGCCCCGGCGAAATGCAGCACGGCGGCGGCGAGGCCGAGCCCGCCCGCCGCCAGCGCCTCCATCCTCAGCACGCGCCGTCCCCGCCCATGGTGCGGACCAGCGCGGGCTCGCGCCGGGCCGGGGCGGGCGGCGCCCATGCCGGCGGCGGCGGGGCGGCGGGGCCGCGCAGCAGCAGCAGCGCCGCGCCGGTCAGCGCCACCAGCATCCCGACCGCGATGGCCAGCAGCGCCAGCAGCAGCGGCCGGTTGGGCACGGAGGGGCGCAGCTCCACCGCCGGCATGGAGACGAGGCGCGCAGCCGCCGCCTCGTCCGCCGCCACCACCAGCGCCGCGCGCTGCTGCTGCGCCAGCAGCTCGTGCAGGGTCTGGCGCACGAACAGGTCGGGCTCCACGCGCAGCCGCGCCTCCAGCGCCGCGATGCGCCGCGCCGCGAGGTCGGCCAGCGTCTCGCGCACCCGCGCCTCGGCGGCGGCGTGCACGCGCTCCAGCACCAGCAGGGCGAGCTCGCGGTCGCGCGCCACCACCTCCACCGCCCAGGTCACCGAGGCGAGGGAGGGGGTGGCGGCCAGGTTGCGCTCCAGGAAGGCGACCACGTCGTCGAGGTCCGCCTCGATGCGCAGGCCCAGCCAGCGGCGCAGGGGCCCGAGCGGCGGGCCGGCGCGGCGCTCCGTCAAATGGGCGAGGATGGGCGTCTCCCGGACCA
>JBKBSR010000134.1:0-8169 GCA_046291055.1 Roseococcus sp. | reverse complement strand
TGACTGTGGGCGTCCCGCTCCTCCCGCGCCTCCCGCGCCTCCGCCGCCGGCGGGGGGGGCTTCGCCGCATCGGGCGCGCGGTGCTCGGCCCCCGGCAGCAGCAGGTTCAGCGGCAGACTGACCAGCAGGTGGATCGCCGCCCAGCCCAGGCAGGCCCCGCGCCAACCCCAGGCCGCCTCCATCGCCGCCGTCAGCGGCCAGCCGATGGTGCTGGCGAAGCCCGCCAGCAGCGTGATGCCGGTGATGGCGCTGCGCGCCTCGCGGCCGTAGAGGCGCGCGAGCGTCGCGAAGGCCGGGTCGTAGAGCCCCATCGCCATGGCCAGCCCGAGCAGCGCCCAGGCGGCGAACAGCGTCAGCGGCCCCTCGGCCATCGCCAGCAGCACCACCCCCGCCGCGGTGACGATGTTGGAGGCGGCGAGCACCACCCGCCCGCCGCGCTCGTCGATCGCCCGGCCGACCAGCGGGCCGAGCACGGCGGTGAGCAGCAGCGCGACCGAGAGGGCGACGAAGACCATCGCCGTGCTCACGCCCAGGTCGTGCGCGATGCTGCCGGCCAGGATGGCGGGCAGGTAGTAGCTGCCGGCCCAGGCGAGGGTCTGGGTCGCGCCCAGCAGCAGCACGGTGCGCCGGCGGCTCATGCGCCGGGCTCGGGGTCGGGATAGGCGATGGACAGCACCTCGATCTCCTCCACCCCCGAGGGCGTGCGCAGACGCACCACATCCCCCACCCGCCGGCCGAGCAGCGCCCGCGCCACGGGCGAGACCCAGGAGATGCGCCCCGCGCGCGCCTCCGCCTCATCCATGCCCACGATGGTGACGGTGACCTCCGTATCGTCCGCCCGCGCATAGGTGACGGTGGCGCCGAAGAACACCTGCCCACGCTTCGTCTGCCGCGCGGGGTCCACCACCTCGGCGCGCTCCAGCCGCTTGCGCAGGAAGCGCACGCGCCGGTCGATCTCGCGCAGGCGGCGCTTGCCGTACTGGTAGTCGGCGTTCTCGCTGCGGTCGCCCAGGCCGGCGGCCCAGCTCACCACCTCCACCACCTTCGGCCGCTCGACATGCCAGAGGTGGTCGAGCTCGGCGCGCAGCGCCGCGTGGCCCTGGGGCGTCATGTAGAAGGGCGTGCCGGGGGGCAGGCCGGGCGGGCCCTCCTCCTCCTCGTCCTCCTCGGCCGGCGCGCTCACGGCATCCACATCCCGCCGTTGATGTGGTGGACCTGGCCGGTGATCCATCCGGCGGACTCGCCGGCGAGGAAGACGGCCAGCTCCGCGATCTCCTCGGGCCGGCCCATGCGGCCGAGCGGGATGGCCCGCGCGCGCTCCTCCAGTTCCGCCTCGCTGTGCCCGCCGCGCGGCTGGGCCGTGTCGGTCAGTCCCGGCGCGATGGCGTTCACCCGGATTCGGTGCGGCGCGAGCGCGAGCGCCATGGCGCGCGTCAGGCCGAGCAGCCCCGCCTTGCTCGCGCTGTAATGCGCCCCGCGCGGATCGCCGCGCACCGCCGAGGAGGAGAGCGTCAGCACCGCCCCCGGCCGCCCCGCCGCCACCAGGGCCCGCGCGAAGAGCTGCGTCTGGAAGCAGGCGGCCTTGAGGTTCACGCCCAGCACCGCATCCCACATCGCCTCGGTGAGGTCGAGGAACTCCGCGCGCGGGAAGATGCCGGCATTGCACACCAGGATGTCGGGCAGGCCGAGCAGCCGCTCCGTCTCGGCCTGCAGATGCGCGCGGCCCTCGGCCGTTCCCACATCGGCCTGGATCGCCACCCCGCCGCAGGCCTCGGCCACGGCGCGCCCGGCCGCCTCGTCGTCCAGCCAGTTCACCGCCACCCGCGCGCCCTCGCGCGCCAGCGCGGCGCAGATGGCGGCCCCGATGCCCTGCTGCGCGCCGGTGACGAGGGCGATGCGCCCCGCGAGGGTCATGGATCCTCTCCGCGCGCGCCCGCGCCCCGCGGCCGCATCATGCCGCCGCGAGCGTCAGGGCCAGCGGATCGCGCCGCGCGAGGCGGGCGAGCAGCGCGTCCACCTCCGCGCGCGTGGCGTCGGAGAGCTTCGGCGCGGGCGCGCGCAGCGTCGGGTGGGCGATGATGCCGCGCCGCGCCAGCACGTATTTCCGCACGGCGAGGCCGAGGCCCGGCTGGTGCTCGGTGCGGATCAGGGGCAGATGCGCCTCGAAGAGATCCATCGCCGCCTCGCGGCTTCCCTCGGCCAGCAGGGCGCGCAGCCGCACCAGCATCTCGGGGAAGGCGTAGCCGGTCATCACGCCATCCGTCCCGCGCAGCGTCTCCTCCGGCAGGAAGAGCCCGCCATTGCCGCCATAGATGGCGATGCGCCGCATCTCGCCCTTCGCCATCATCGCCACCAGGGTGCTGATCTTGTCGAGGCCCGGCCAGTCCTCGGCCTTGAGCATGACGCAGCGCGGATCGGCGGCGAGGGCGGCGATGACGCGCGGCGGGAGATGCACGCCGTTCGCCTGCGGGAAGTCCTGCAGCACCCAGGGGGCGGGTGCCACGGCCTCGGCCGCGCCCTGCAGCCAGGCGAGCACGGCGTCATCCCCGCGCAGGCCGGAGGGCGGGGCGATCATCACCCCCGCCGCGCCGGCCTCCATGGCCCGGGCGGCCAGGGCGCGCATCGGCGCATAGCCGGGCGCGGAGACGCCCACGATCACCGGCAGGCCATGGGCGTGGCGCAGCACCACGCGCAGCAGCGCCATCGCCTCCTCCTGGTCGAGCTTCGGCGCCTCGCCCATGATGCCGAGGATGGTCAGGCCCGTGGCGCCGGCGGCCGCATAGGCCTCGGTCATGGTGGCGGCGCTGCGCTGGTCCAGCGCGCCCTCGGGCGTGAAGGGGGTGGGGCAGATCACGCACACGCCCTTGGCGTCGGCGGTCAGCATGGGGCTTCTCCTTCTGTCGCGGCTTTCCTAGACCCGTCGGCAGCCGCTGCGAAGGACGCTCCATGCCGCTGCCCGGAGGAATGCCGCCGACGACCCGCGACCTTGTCGGCTACGGGCGCCGCCCGCCCGATCCGCGCTGGCCGGGGGGCGCGCGGCTCGCGCTCAGCTTCGTGGTGAACGTGGAGGAAGGCGCGGAGCTCAGCCTCGCCAGCGGCGATGCGCGCAACGAGAGCGTCTACGAGATCCGCGAGGAGGTGGAGGGCGCGCCCGACCCCTGCATGGAGACGCACTACGCCTACGGCGCGCGCGCGGGGTTCTGGCGCATCCTCGACGCCTTCGCCGCGCATGGGATGCCCGCCACCTTCTCCGCCTGCGGCCGGGCGGTGGCGGCCAACCCCTTCCTCGCGCGCATCCCGCACGAGGCGGGGCACGAGGTCAGCGCCCATGGCTGGCGCTGGGAACGCCACGCCGACATGGACGAGGCCACCGAGCGCGCCGTCATCGCCGCCACCGTCGCCGCCATTCGCGCCGCGACGGGCGAGGCGCCGCTCGGCTGGCACACGCGCTCGGCCGCCTCGCCCCACACGCGGCGGTTGCTGATGGAGCATGGCGGCTTCCTCTACGACAGCGACGCCTATGACGACGACCTGCCGCGGCTGCACGCGCCGGGCCATGTCATCATCCCCTACGGCTTCGACTGCAACGACATGCGCTTCTCGCCCGGCGGCGGCTTCGTGCAGGCCGAGGATTTCGCGCGGTACTGCATCGGCGCGATCGAGTGGCTGCTGCGGGAGGGCGAGCGCGCGCCGAAGATGCTCTCCATCGGCCTGCACCTGCGCATCATCGGCCGGCCCGGGCGCATGGCCGGGCTGATGGCCGTGCTCGACCATGTGGCGCGCAGCAGGGGCATCTGGGTGGCGCGGCGCCGGGAGATCGCGGCCCATTGGCTGGCGCGGGCGGCCGAGGGGCTGTGACGGCACGAAGCTTTTCCTGGCATGCACGCCTCGCGGGAAAACCGCGGGATTCCGCCGGTTTCGAAACGATCCGCCAGGCTGCCGATTTGTTGCGCCGCCACAATCTTGCCCCAACCGGGTCCAAAAGCCGCCTATCGCCAACGGGATAAGCCCCCTCGCGGCCAGGGAGGGGTGGGCCCTCCCCCGCCGCGACGAACCCGATGGGGCGCGACGACCGGCCCCGTCACGGATGGCGCAAGATGCCGGGCCTGGACGCTCTTTCGTCCCTGCAACGCGACAGCGCGGCGCGCGAAAGCCGCATCGGCGCGGGCTATGCGCCGCCCGAGGCGCTGGCCGCCCCGCCGCACGGCGCCTGGCGCCGGGGGATGCGGCCCGCGCTCAAGCGCGCGCTCGACCTGCTCGGCGCCGCGGCGCTGCTGCTGCTGCTCTCGCCCCTCTTCCTGGTGCTCGCCCTGCTGGTGCGCGCCGATGGCGGGCCGGCCTTCTACGCGCATCGACGCGTGGGGCGCGGGGGGCAGCCCTTCGGCTGCCTCAAGTTCCGCTCCATGGTGGTGGACAGCGAGGCGCGGCTCGAGGCGCTGCTGGCCTCCGACCCCGCCGCCCGCGCCGAGTGGGAGGCCACGCGCAAGCTGCGCCGCGACCCGCGCGTGACGCGGGTGGGCCGCTTCCTGCGCGCCACCTCGCTCGACGAGCTGCCGCAGCTCCTCAACGTGCTGCGCGGGGAGATGAGCCTCGTCGGCCCCCGCCCCGTGACCCAGGCCGAGCTCGACGGCTATTACGGCGCGGCGGCGGCGCACTACATCAGTGTCCGGCCCGGCATCACGGGGCTGTGGCAGGTCTCGGGCCGGTCGGACACCAGCTACGCGCAGCGTGTGGCGCTCGATGTGGCCTATGTGGCGCAGCCCTCGATCTGGCGCGACCTCGCCATCCTGCTGCGCACGCCGCTCGCCGTGCTCTCGCGCCGCGGCGCGGTCTGAGGGCGCGCGGTTCCGCGCGGCGCGCCCGGCGGCTAGAAGGCGCGCCGGTTTCGGGGTGAACCCAGCATGAGCGATTCCGCCGCCGAGCGGGCCGGGGCCGGACGTCTCCTCTCCGGCCTGTTCTGGAACGCGCTGGGGCGCGGCCTGCCGCTGCTGCTCGCGCTGCTGCTCACCCCGGTGCTGGTCGCGCTGATGGGGCTGGAGCGCTGGGGCCTGTTCACCCTGGCGCTCGCGCTGGTCGGCGTCTTCGGCATCTTCGATCTCGGCGTCGGCCCGGCGCTGACCCGCGCCCTCTCCGAGCGCATGACGCGCACAGGCGGGGCGGACCCCGAGGCGGGCAGGCTGGTGGGCACGGCGCTGGTCGCGCTCGGCCTCTTCGCCGGGCTCGGGGCGGCGGCGCTCTGGGCGGGCTTGCCCTGGCTCATCGGCCGGGCGCTGAACGTGCCCCCCGCCCTGCAGGAGGAGGCGCTGGCCGCCTTCCGCCTGCTCGCCCTCGCCGCGCCGCTCGTCGTGGTCAATGCGGCGCTGTGGGGCGTGCTGGCGGCGCACCAGAGGTTCCGCGCGGCGAACCTCGCCACCATCCCGGTCGCGGCCATGTACTACATCGGCCCGGCGCTGGTGCTGCTGGCCTGGCAGAGCCTGGTGGCGGTGATGCTGGTGCTGCTGGCCTGCCGCCTGGCCAACACCCTCTCCTACGCCTGGCTGTGCCGGGGGCTGCTGCCGCCGCTCGCCCTCGGCCCGCCCCGCCTCGTCTGGCCGCTGCTGCGGATCGGCGGCTGGCTCACCTTCGCCTCGGTGCTGAACCAGGCGCTGCTCTACGCCGACCGCTTCCTGATCGGCGCGCTGCTGACGCTGGCCGCCGTGGCGCATTACGCGACTCCGCTCGACCTCGTGCTGCGCATGTGGATCATCCCCGTGGCGGTGGCGCAGGCGCTGCTGCCGGCCATGGCCTCCGCCTTCCGGCCGCTGCCCGAGGCGACGGCGGGGCTGATGCGGCGCGGGGCGCTGCTGATCCTGGCGCTGACCCTGCCGCCCTGCCTGCTGCTCGCGGGCTTCGGGGAGTTCGCGCTGCGCCTCTGGCTCGGCGCCGCCTTCGCCGCCGAGGGCGGGACGGTGCTGCGGCTGCTCGCGCTCGGCATCTTCTTCTCCTGCCTCGCCTATGCGCCCAATGCGCTGCTGGAGGCGATCGGCCGGCCGGACCTCACGGCGAAGCTCGTCATGGCGGAGGTGATGGTGTTCCTGCCTCTCTCGGCGCTGCTGCTCTGGCGCTTCGGCATCGAGGGCGCGGCGCTGGCCTGGGCGCTGCGCGCGCTGGCCGATGCGGCGGGCAAGCTCTGGCTCGCCGCGCGCGCCTATCCCGCCGCCGCCCCGGCCGCACGGGCGCTGGCCGCACCGGGCCTCGCCGCGCTGGCCGCGCTCGCGGCCACCGTGCTGGCGCCGGAGGGCGCGTGGTCCGCCGGCGCGGCGGCGGGCGGGCTGCTGCTGGCCGCCGGCGTGGCGGCCGGCGCCCTCTCGGCCGAGGAGCGCCGGCGGCTGCGGCCGCTGCTGCGCCGCCCCTGGCGGCTGCGCGAGGCGCTGGCGCCATGATCACCCTCAACGGCCGATTCCTCACGCAGGGTCTGACGGGCGTGCAGCGCTACGCGCGCGAGATGGCCGCCGCCCTCGACGCCCTGGCCGCGCGGGGCGAGGCGCCGCCGCTTCGCCTGCTCGCCCCGCCGGGGGCGGAGGGGCTGGAGGCCTTCGCCCACCTCGCGCCCCGCCATGTCGGCCGCCGCGGCGGGCAGCTCTGGGAGCAGCTCGAGCTGCCGCGCGCGGCCGAGGGGCTGCTGCTCGGCCTCGGCAACACGGGGCCGCTGCTCGCGCGCCGCCAGGCGGTGGTGATCCATGACGCGGGCGTGTTCGACACGCCGGGCAGCTATTCCTGGAAGTTCCGCCTCTGGTACCAGCTGCTGCAGCGCGGGCTGGCGGCGCGCGGGGCGCGCATCCTCTCCGTCTCGCAGTTCTCGGCCGGGCGCATCGCGCATCACCTCGGCCTCGACCCGGCGCGGATCGGCGTGACCTGGGAGGGGGGCGAGCACATCCTGCGCGCGCCCGCCGACGCCGCCGTGCTCGCCCGCCACGGCCTCTCGCCCGGCGGCTATGCGCTGGTGGTGGGCACGGGGGCGGCGCACAAGAACCTCGCCGCGCTCGGCCATGCCCGCGCCGCGCTGGCGAAGGCGGGGGCGGTGCTCGCCCTCGCCGGGGCGAAGGACGCCGCCGTGTTCCGCGCCGAGGGCCGCCCGCCCGAGGAGGTGCGCGCGCTCGGCCGGGTGAGCGACGCCGCGCTGCGCGCCCTCTACGAGAACGCGCTCTGCCTGCTCTTCCCCTCGCTCTACGAGGGCTTCGGCCTGCCGCCCGTGGAGGCGATGTGGTGCGGCTGCCCCGTCGTCGCCGCCCCCATGGGCGCGGTGCCCGAGGTGTGCGGCGAGGCCGCGCTGTGGTTCGACCCCGCGCGCCCCGAGAGCCTGGGCGAGGCGGTGGCGCGCCTCGCCGCCGAGCCGGCGCTGCGGCAGGGCCTCATCGCCGCCGGCCGCGCCCGGGCGGCCCTCTTCTCCTGGGACGCCGCCGCGCGTCGCCTCTTGGGGTTCCTCGACGCATGAAGGTCGCCATCGTCCATGAATGGCTGGACAGCTACGCGGGCTCGGAGCGGGTGGTCGAGCAGATGCTCGCCGTCTTTCCCGGGGCCGATCTCTTCGCGCTGGTGGATGTCCTGCCCGAGGCCGAGCGCGGCTTCCTGGGCGGGCGCACCCCGCGCACGAGCTTCCTCCAGCGCCTGCCCTTCGCGCGGCGGCGCTTCCGCCACTACCTCCAGCTCATGCCCCTCGCCGTCGAGCAGTTCGACCTGCGCGGCTACGATCTCGTGCTCTCCTCCTCGCATGCCGTCGCCAAGGGCGCGATCACGGGGCCGGGCACGCTGCATGTGAGCTACGTCCATTCGCCCATGCGCTACGCCTGGGATCTGCAGCACCAGTATCTCGCGCAGGCGGGGCTCGAGCGCGGCCCGGCCTCGCTCTACACGCGCTGGCTGCTGCACCGGCTGCGGCAATGGGACCAGGCGAGCGCCGCCCGGCCCGACGTGATCCTCGCCAACTCGCGCTACATCGCCCGGCGCATCGCCAAGGCCTGGCGGCGCGAGGCGCAGGTGCTGCACCCGCCGGTGGACGTGGAGGGCTTCCCGCTCGGCGCCGGCCCGCGCGGGCATTTCCTCGTCGCCGGCCGGCAGGTGCCCTACAAGCGCATCGAGCTGGTGGCCGAGGCCTTCCGCGCCCTGCCCGACCAGCGCCTGATCGTGGTG
>JBKBSR010000491.1:0-1705 GCA_046291055.1 Roseococcus sp. | reverse complement strand
GCCCCTGGATGTGGCGCGCCATGGGGCTGCTGCGGCACGGCAAGCTGCTGCGCGGCACCTGGCTCGACCCCTTCGGCTGGACGGAGGAGCGCCGCACCGAGCGCGCCCTGCCGGCCGAGTTCATGGCCGGCGTGCGCCGCCACCTGACGAATCCCGAAGCCGCGGCGGAATGGGCCGAGGCGGCGGCCGGCATCAAGGGCTTCGGCCATGTGAAGGCGGCGAACCTCGCCCGGGTGCGGGCGCGCTGGGCGGCGCTGGACAAGGCGGCCGCGCAGGGCTGAGCATCCCGCCATGTTCGAGCTGCCCGAGACCACCCGCGCCCTGCGCGAGACCGCCCTCGACTTCGCGCGCGCGCGCATCGCGCCCCACGCCCTCGCATGGGACGAGCAGCGGCATTTCCCCGTGGAGGTGCTGCGCGAGGCCGCGGCGCTGGGCATGGCCGGGCTCTATGTGCGCGAGGAAAGCGGCGGGGCGGGGCTGACGCGGCTGGACGCCGCCGTGGTCTTCGAGGCGCTGGCCACGGGCTGCCCCACCGTCAGCGCCTTCCTCTCCATCCACAACATGGTGGCCTGGATGCTGGATCGCTGGGGCAGCCCGGCGCAGCGCGCGCAGTGGCTCCCTGCGCTGCTCACCATGGAGAAGATCGCGGCCTACTGCCTCACCGAACCCGGCTCGGGCAGCGACGCCGCCGCGCTCTCCACCCGTGCGGCGCGGGACAACGAAGGCTGGGTGCTGAACGGCGCCAAGCAGTTCATCAGCGGCGCGGGGGCGGCGGACCTCTACCTCACCATGGTCCGCACCGGCGGGCCGGGGGCGGATGGCGTCTCGGCGCTGCTGATCCCCAAGGAGACGCCCGGCCTCTCCTTCGGCGCGAACGAGAAGAAGATGGGCTGGAACGCCCAGCCCACGCGCCAGGTGATCCTGCAGGACGCGCGGCTGCCCGCCGCGGCGCTGCTGGGCGAGGAGGGGATGGGCTTCCGCTACGCCATGGCGGGGCTGGACGGGGGGCGGCTGAACATCGCCGCCTGCTCGCTGGGGGGCGCGCAGGCGGCGCTGGACATCGCGCTCGGTTATGTGAAGGAGCGCCGGGCCTTCGGCCGCGCCATCGCGGATTTCCAGGCCACCCAGTTCCGCCTCGCCGACATGGCGACGGAGCTGGAGGCGGCGCGCGCCCTGCTCTGGCGGGCCTGCGCGAAGCTCGATGCGGGCGCGCCCGACGCCACCGCCGCCTGCGCCATGGCCAAGCGCTTCGCCACCGACACCGGCCACCGCGTGGCCGACGAGGCGCTGCAGCTTCTGGGCGGCTACGGCTATCTGCACGAGTATGGCGTCGAGAAGATCGTGCGCGACCTGCGGGTGCACCGCATCCTGGAAGGAACGAACGAGATCATGCGGATGATCACCGCCCGATCCCTTCTCAAGGCGTGACGATTCCCCCTTGATCCCGAGCGCGAAGATCGGGCACATCGCCACCATGCGTTGCATCGTGGCCGGGTTGTTCGCGCTTCCCCTGCTCGCCGCGCCGGCGGCGGCGCAGGGCGTGATCGTCGTGCCTGAGGGAGCGGAGGTGGTGGTTCCCCCGCGCGGGGCCGGGACCGAGCCGAGCCCGCACCCGGCGCGCGCGGGAGCGCAGCTCGAGCGCCGAAAGGCCGGCGGTGTCGTCCACCAGGATTTCGGCCTTCATCAACGCGGCGGCGGCGGAGGT
>JBKBSR010000133.1:0-8179 GCA_046291055.1 Roseococcus sp. | reverse complement strand
ACGGCCCCGGAGCCCCGCCCATGCATGTGGACTGCTACGCCTCGCTCAACAGCCCTTGGGCCTATCTCGGCTCGCGCCGCATCGAGGCGATCTGCGCCCGGCACGGCGCGAGCCTGCGCCTCTGGCCGGTGGATTTCTCCGTGATCTTCCCCGCCTCGGGCGGGCTGCCTCTGCCCCAGCGCGCGCCGCAGCGCCAGGCCTACCGCCTCGTGGAACTGGCCCGCTGGCGGGACTTCCTGGGCGTGCCGCTGACCCTTCAGCCCAGACACTTCCCGATGAACGAGCCGCCGGTCGCGAACGCCGTGATCGCGCTGCGCGAGACCGAGGGCGACGCGCCCGCCATCCGCCTCGCGCACCGCATCATGGCCGCCATCTGGGCCGATGATCTGAACCCCGCCGATCCCTCCACCTTCGCCGCGCTGGCCGCCGAGTGCGGGCTCGACGGCCCGGCCCTGCTGCGCGCGGCCGAGGATCCGCGCTGGGCCGCCATGCGCCGGGCCGACAGCGAGGCGGCGCTGGCCAGGGGCGTGTTCGGCGCGCCCTCCTACGTCATCGAGGGCGAGATCTTCTGGGGGCAGGACCGGCTCGACTTCGTCGAGCGGCGGCTCGCCCATGGTTGATGCGGCGGCTCGCCAAAGGCTGATGCGCCCGCGGGCGCGCCGATGATCGCGGGGCTGCTCACGCCGCTCGACCTCGCGGCGCTGCTGGTCTTCCTCGCCTGCTGGGCGGGCTATTCGGCGGTGGTGGACCGCATCCCGCGCGTGCGCGCGCGCTCGGTCATCGCGGCCATGGACGAGCACCGGCGGCGCTGGATGCTGGCCCTGCTGCTGCGCGAGAACCGCATCGGCGACACCGCCATCATCGGCAACCTGATGGCGAGCACGAGCTTCCTCGCCAACACCGCCATCTTCATCCTCGCCGGCCTCGTCGCGCTGCTCGGCGCGCCCGATATGGGCCGGCGCGTGCTCGCCGCCCTGCCTTTCGCCGAGCCGCCCGCGAGCGACGTGGCGTGGGAGCTGCGGATCGGCCTGCTCGTGCTGATCTTCGTGCATGCCTTCTTCGAGCTGACCTGGGCGCTGCGGCAGTTCAACTACTGCTCCATCGTGGTGGGCGGCATCGGCCTCGGCGCCGAGCACGCGCCGCAGGCCGAGGTGGCGGCCGCGGTGGCCAACCGCGCGGCGCGGCACTTCAACACGGGGCTGCGCGCCTACTATTTCGGCCTGGCCGCGCTGGCCTGGATCATCCATCCCGTGGCGCTCATGCTCGCCTCGCTGCTGGTGCTGCGCGAGCTGCACCGGCGCGAGTTCCGCTCCGTGGTGCGCGAGGCGCTGCAGGGCAACCACCGGCCCTGACGCGCCCAGGGATGGCCCCGCCCCGCGCCCTGCCCTAGCCTTCCGCCCAAACGGGAAGGGAGGGGGCGCATGGCGCGGATCGGCTTCATCGGGCTCGGCAACATGGGGCTGCCCATGGCCCGCAATCTCGCGAAGGCGGGCCATGAGGTGCTGGGCTTCGACATCAGCCCCGCGGCGCGGGAGGCGGCGGCCGCGGCGGGCATCGCGCTCGCGCCCTCCGCGCCCGAGGCGGCGCGCGGGGCGGGCTTCGTCCTCACCATGCTGCCGGCGGGCGAACATGTGCGCGCCGCCTGGGCGGAGATGGACGCGGCCTGCGCGCCGGAGGCCGTGCGCCTGGACTGCTCGACGGTGGATGTGGAAACGGCCCGCGCCGTGGCCCAGGGCCGGCGCATGCTGGATGCGCCCGTCTCCGGCGGCACCATGGGGGCGGAGAACGCGACGCTGACCTTCATGGTCGGCGGCGCGGCGGAGGATGTGGCGGCCGCCCGGCCCATCCTGGAGGCGATGGGCCGCAGCATCGTGCATTGCGGCGGGCCGGGCACGGGCCAGGCCGCGAAGCTGTGCAACAACATGCTGCTCGCCATCAGCATGATCGGCACCTGCGAGGCCTTCGCGCTGGCCGAGAGGCTCGGCCTCAGCCACGCGGCGCTGTTCGAGGTGGCGAGCAAATCCTCCGGCCAGTGCTGGTCGCTCACCACCTATTGCCCGGTGCCGGGGCCGGTGCCCGGCAGCCCGGCGAATCGCGGCTATGCGCCCGGCTTCGCGGCGGCGCTGATGGTGAAGGATCTCGCGCTCTCGCAGCAGGCGGCGGCGGCGGCGGGCGCGCACACCCCTCTGGGGGCGGCCGCCCTCGCGCTCTATGAGCGCTTCGCGGCCGAGGGCGGGGCAGGGCGGGACTTCTCGGGCATCATCGAGATGCTGCGGCGGGGCTGATCACTTCCGGTTCTTCGGGTTCTCCCAGCGCTCCTCCAGCCAGACCACCAGAACCATCAGGAGCAGGAGGAGGCAGATGGCGAGCCAGAGCAGCAGCAGCCAGGGGTGGAACAGCAGCATGAAGATCAGCGCCATCGGGCGCGCTCACCGCCGGTGCAGCCATCCATCGAAGGCCAGCACGGCCAGCGCGCCGAGCAGCACGAGCCACAGCCCGGGCTGATGCAGGGCAAGCAGGAGGTCCGCCATGCCCCTCTCTTGCCA
Source organism: Roseococcus sp. (assembly GCA_046291055.1). GTDB lineage: Bacteria > Pseudomonadota > Alphaproteobacteria > Acetobacterales > Acetobacteraceae > Roseococcus. The sequence goes on along the minus strand of JBKBSR010000133.1, from coordinate 5,633 downwards.
CCTCGGCGCGTCAGTATCGGTCGCGCTCAGCCGAAGGGGTCGGGCACGCCCTCGGGGAGCGGCACCTGCGCCACGTTCAGGGTGAAGGAGACGGCGGTGTAGTAGCCGGCGATGCCCAGCAGCTCCGCACACCCCTTCTCGCCGAACAGGGCGCGCGCGGCCTCGAAGCGCCTGTCGCTCACGGTCCCCGTGGTCTGCAGCTCATGGACGAAGTGGAACACCGCCGCCTCGTCCTCGGCCATGGCGCGCGGCACGCGGCCGATGCGGATGTCCTCGGCGATCTCGGGCGAGAGGCCGCCCTCCATCGCCATGCGATGATGCGCGAACCACTCGTAGCGCGCCCGCCAGCGCGCGGCGGTGACGAGGATGGCAAGCTCCGACAGGCGCGGCGGCAGGCTGGTCTCCCAGCGGATGAAGCGGCCCAGGCGCTGGAACAGCTCGGCCATCTCGGGGCTGTGCAGCCAGGCTGGAAATGGGCCCTTCAGGCCGCCACGCGCGCCCGCGGCGATGTTCGCGGCCACCTCGCGCTGGCGCGGCGTCATCGCGGCCTCGGCGAGTTCGGTAAAGCGCGGCATGGACTGTCCTCCTTCCCTCTTGCCGCTAGGATGCGGCGCGGGAAGGGCATCGTCCATGGCCGTGCGCAATGTGCTGTTCATCATGTGCGACCAGCTCCGCTGGGATCATCTGGGCTGCAACGGCCATCCCCGCCTCGCCACGCCGAACATCGACGCGCTGGCCGCGCGCGGCGTGAACTTCACCCAGGCCTATGTGCAGTCGGGCATCTGCGGCCCCTCGCGCATGAGCTTCTACACGGGCCGCTACGTCGCCTCGCACGGCGCCACCCACAACCGCGTGCCGCTCTCGGTGGGCGAGGTGACGCTGGGCTGGCACCTGCGGGAGGCGGGGCGGACCCTGGCGCTGGCGGGCAAGACGCACATGCTGCCCGACGCCCACGGGATGCGCCGCCTCGCCCTCGACGGGCAGCACGACCTCGCGGCGCTGCTGCGCGAGGGGTGGTTCACCCTCGTCGATCGCCACGACGGCCACCACGCCGAGCCCGACAGCGCCTACGCCCATTGGCTGCGCGCCCAGGGCTATGACAGCCCCGACCCCTGGACGGATCACGTCATCGCCGTCACCGACAGCGACGGCAGCGTGAAATCGGGCTGGAAGATGCGCAACGCCCGCCTGCCCGCCCGCGTGCGCGAGGAGCACAGCGAGACGGCCTACACCACCGAGATGGCGCTGCGCTTCATCGAGGAGCAGGGCGAGAAGCCCTGGGTGCTGCATCTCTCCTACGTGAAGCCGCACTGGCCCTATGTCGCGCCCGCGCCCTACCACGCCCTGTATGCGCCCGAGGACGCGCTGCCCGTGCGCCGCCATGCCGCCGAGCGCGGCAGCGCCGTCCATCCCATCCTGCGCGAGTTCCAGAACGAGGAGGTGGCGCACTCCTTCCAGAACGACGCCTGCATCGCCGCGGTGCGCCCCACCTACATGGGCCTCATCGCGCAGATCGACGCGCATCTCGGCCGGCTCTGGGCGCTGATGGAGCGGCTCGGCCGCTGGCGGGACACGCTGGTGATCTTCACCAGCGACCATGGCGACTATCTGGGCGACCACTGGCTGGGCGAGAAGGAGCTGTTCCACGACTGCATCCAGCGCGTGCCCTTCCTGCTGTACGATCCCTCGCCGGAGGCCGACGCGACGCGCGGCGCGCGGGACGGCCGCTTCGTCGAGGCCATCGACGTGGCGCCCACCATCCTCGAGGCGCTGGGCCTTCCGCCCGCGGAGCATCTGCTCGAGGGCCGCTCGCTTCTCGCGCTGACGCGCGGCGCGCCGCAGGCCTGGCGCGAGCATGTGGTGAGCGAGCTCGACTGGACCTTCCGCGCCGCGCGCCGCCGCCTCGGCCTGCCCACGGGGCAGCACCGCGGCTTCATGCTCCGCACCGCGCGCTGGAAATACGTCCACTGGACCAGCGGCTTCCCGCCCATGCTCTACGACCTCGAGGCCGACCCCGACGAGTTCCACGACCTCGGCCGCGAGCCGGCGCTGGAGGGCGTGCGGGCGGCGATGCGCGAACGCCTGCTCGACTGGGCGACGAACCTCAAATGCCGCACCACGCTCACCTGGGCGGAGGCCGAGTTCCGCACCGACCGGCACAAGGCGGCGGGCGTGTTCTACGGGGAGTGGTAGCCCCTCACGCCGCGCGCGAGAGCGGGCAGTAGCCCCGCCGGAAATAGAGCAGCGCGGCGGCCTCGCCCGCGCCGAGGCGCACCGCCTCCACCTCCGCGAAGAGCACGAGATGCGTGCCCTTCTCGATGATGTCGGTGATCCGCGCGTCGCAGGCCACCAGCGCGCCCTCGAGCACCGGCGCGCCCGTGACCAGCCTTCCCCAGCGGCCCGTCTCGAAGCGCGCCGGCCCGTCCACGCCCGTCATGCCGGCGAAGACGTTGGAGATCTCCTCCTGCGCCGCGCTCAGCGTGTTGACGCAGAGCACGCGATTGGCGCGGAAGGCCTCGGCCGAGGAGACGGTGCGGTTCATGCAGACCAGCAGCGTGGCGGGGCTGTCGGTCACGCTGCACACGGCGCTGGCGGTGAAGCCGCCCTTGCCGCCGGCGCCGTCGGTGGTGATCACGTTCACGGCCGCGGGCAGTTGCGCCATGGCGTCGCGGAAATCCTTGCGCTCGACGGGCATGAGGGGCTCCTAGCTGCAGCTCGTGAAGCGGATGCGCTCGACCAGCGCCGAAATCCGCGCCTGGGTGTCGTCGGCGTCGGTGCCGATGGCGATTTCCTGCAAGGGCGGCGGTTCTCCGCCGAAGGCGGCGCGCCAGTCGGCGTCGAGGTCCACCCGCTCCTCGAACCAGCGGCCCTTGGGCGTGCTGGCGGGGCGCAGCACGCGCACCTTGCCGAGCCCGCCCATCCAGGGGCTGTAGAAATGCGGCGGCTCGCGCCCCGTGCCGCCCCAGGCGTAGATCAGCACCGAGCGCGGCAGGGCATGGCCGCCCGCGCGCGCCTGGGCCACCGCGTGCTGGGTGCGCTGCCACATGGTCGCGCGCACCGGCCAACCCGCGAAGCCCACCGCGATGGACACCGCGCGGTCATCCCCGCCGCGGCGCGTGAGGTCGGTCGGCGGGGGGCCGAGATCCACCCGCCAGCGCCAGGACAGGCAGGCCGCGCGCCCCTCGACGCGCCGCCAGATGAAGCTGCCCGCGCCCTCGCCCTCCACCGCGATGGCCTCGCCCTGCAGGCGGAAGCGGGCGGGGCGGATGCCGTCATACTCCGCATGCGTCCAGCCCTGGGCGGCGAGGCCCGGCTCCGTCGTCGCCGCCGCGCGCGCGCGCGCAGGCGCGGCCAGCAGCGGCAGGGCCGGTAGGGTGCGGAGCATGGCGCGACGCAGCATCCTGCGTTACATGGCCGCAAGCGGAAACGCCGCCAAGGGAGAGAGAGCCATGGAGAGCATCACCATCCCCGCCACCGACGGCAGCGGGCGCTTCGAGGCGCTGGTCGTTGCGCCGAAGTCACAGCCTGCGGGCGCGGTGGTGCTGATCCAGGAGATCTTCGGCGTGAACGCCACCATGCGCGCCCTGTCGCACTGGGTGGCGGAGATGGGCTTCCTCGCCCTCTGCCCCGACCTGTTCTGGCGGCAGGAGCCGGGCGTGCAGCTCGACCCCGATGCGGGGCAGGACCAGTGGGACCGCGCCTTCGCCCTGTTCCGCGGCTTCGACCAGGAGAAGGGCGTGGAGGACCTGGCGGCCACCATCGCCGCCGCGCGCGCCCATCCGGCCTGCAACGGCAAGGTGGGCACCATGGGCTTCTGCCTCGGCGGGCGCATGGCCTACCGCGCCGCCGTCTCGACCGACGCCGACTGCCATGTGAGCTACTACGGCGTGGGCATCGAGGGGATGCTGGAGGATGCGACGAAGATCCGCGCGCCGCTGCTCATGCACATCGCCGAGCGCGACAAGTTCGTGCCGCCCGAGGCGCAGGCCGCCATCGTCGCCGCGCTGAAGGGCCACCCGAAGGTCACCTGCCACGTCTATCCGGGCGTGGACCACGCCTTCGCCCGCCTCGGAGGCCATTCCTACGACGCGCGCGCGGCCACCATCGCCAACGGGCGCACGGCGGAGTTCCTGGTCGCGCATCTCGGCTGAGGCCTCCCGGGGCTGAGGCCCCGGCCTCAGGCGGCGCGCATCCGCTCCGCCAGCGAGGCCACCGCCCCGCCCAACTCGTCGCGCCGGGCGCGCAGGGCCTCGGTCGCGGCCCCGGCCTCCTCCACCGCCGCGCGGGTTTCGGCCGCGTTCTCGCGCAGGCCCGCGGCCACGCGCATCACCGCGTCCGAGCCCAGCGCGGCCTGCTGGGCGCCGGCGGCGATCTCGCGCGTCGCGGCGCTCTGCTGCTCCACCGCCGCGGCGATGGAGGCGGCGATGCGGTCCACCTCGCGCACCACGCCGCCGATGCCCTGGATGGCCTGAACGGCCTGCCGCGTGGCCTCGCCGATGCCCGCGATCTGCGCGCCGATCTCCTCCGTCGCCTTGGCGGTCTGCCCAGCCAGCGCCTTCACCTCGCCCGCCACCACGGCGAAACCCTTCCCGGCCTCGCCCGCGCGCGCCGCCTCGATGGTGGCGTTGAGCGCCAGCAGGTTGGTCTGCGCCGCGATGCCCTGGATCAGCCCGACCACCTGGCGGATGCGCTGCGCCGCACCGTCCAGCCCCTCGACCAGCGTGCCCGTCTCGCCCGCACGGCTCACCGCCTCCGCCGTGACGCGCGAGGCCTCCTGCGCCTGCCGCGCGATCTCGGCCACCGAGGCGGCCATCTCCTCCGTCGCGGCGGCGATTGCCTCCACCGAATGCCGCGCCTGGGCGGCGACCTCCGACAGCTCGGCGCCGCGCGCCTCGCCCTGCCCGGCCACGCTGGCAAGGCGCTGCGCGATCTCTCGGATGCGCTCGGCCACCTCGTCGAGGCCGCGGCGCTGCTCGGCGAAGGCCTCCTCCAGCGCGGCGGCGGAGGCCTGGCGGTCGGCGCGGCGCTCGGCCTCGCGCTCGGCGCGGCGGGCTGCCTCCAGCGCCTCGGCCGCGCGGGCGCGGGCGAGTTCCCCGCGCAGCGCCTCCAGCGCGCGGGCCAGCGCGCCCACCTCCGAGCGGCGGGACTGGTCGGGCATGGGCGTCTGCGCACCCTCCGCGAGCCCGCCCACGGCGCGCGTCAGGCGACGCAGCGGCTGGCCCACCCCGCGGTCGAAGAGCAGCACCACGAGGGCCGCAAACAGCAGAAGGCCGCCGAGGCCGAGCAGCGCCCCTTGTTCGGCGGTGCGCCGGGCGGCGGCGGCGGCGGCGCCATCGCGCACCGCCTCCATCACGCCGATGCGCTCGCCGGCCACGTTGACGACCGGAAAGACGGTCACCGCCACCGGCCGCCCCTCATGCTCCGCGAGGCGCGTCAGCGTCGCGCCGGCGAAGGCGGCGCGCATCTCGTCTTCGCGCGCGACGGGGGCGGGGTGCAGGCTGCCGACCGCATGAAGCCGATGCCGCGCCGGGTCGAAGCTCTGCTGGCCGCTGCGCAGCAGCGGCGCGAAGGAGGGCTGGCCGCCCTGCCCCTCCTCGGCCAGCAGGTAGAGGGCGTAGGAGCCCGGCCGGCGC
>JBKBSR010000132.1:0-8184 GCA_046291055.1 Roseococcus sp. | reverse complement strand
AGGGAGGACGAACCGCCCCGATCTCCGGGCGGCCCGCAGCGCGGTGAGCGGGGCCATCAGCCGCTGCCCCGTGCCCCCCCCCTCTCCGCGCCGGGCGTGGCGGAAGGCCTCGACCCACTCCACCTCCTCGCGCAGCCGCAGCACCTGCAGGATGTTCCAGGCCACGCCGCCCAGCAGCACGGCGAGGATGAGCCCGTTCAGCAGCGGGTTGGCGGCGAAGGCGCGCGCCAGCGTGGGCGCGAGCACCGCGGCGATCGCCAGCGCCACGGCCAGGAAGCCCAGCATCCGCCAGAGGTAAGGGAGGGGGCGCGTCATCGGGGGGCGAGGGTAGGCGCTGGGGCCGGGGGGCGCCAGTTGCGCCGCTCAGGGCCGCGCCACGCCAGGGGGCAGGATGTCCACCACATCCCGCCGCGCCTCGGTGCGGCCCAGGGGCCGTACATCCACCCGCGTCTCGGGCAGGCCGCCCAGCACCAGCGCCTCGCGCACCGCCAGCGCCCGGCGCAGCGCGAGGCGGCGCGCCTCCGAGACATCCTCGCCCAGCGCCACCTCGGCCCAGAGCGTCACCCGGCCCTGGGTGTAGGCGGCGAGGATGTTGCCGATCTCCATCAGCGTCAGGCGCTGTTCGGGGCCCGGACGCTCCTCCTCCCGCGCGAAGGCAAGGCGCCAGCCGCCGCCCGGCAGGGCGGTGACGCCCGGCGCGGGCAGGGGTTCGGGCAGGGGGGCGCGGGGCTCGGCGCGCGCGGCCGGGCCGAGCAGCGGCAGCAGCAGCAGGGCGCGGCGGGCGGGGCGCATGGGCGCGCGGCGGCTCAGTGCGCCTCGCCGCGGCCCTCGGCGCGGGCCTTCTGCGCCGCCGCGATGCTCTCGGCCACCGTCTCGCGCAGCCTGCCATGCAGATGCGGGTTGCCGGCCACCACATGCCCCTCGGCATAGGCGTCGCCGCCGTCCGGGCTGGTGACGTAGCCGCCCGCCTCGCGCACCAGGATGATGCCGGCGGCGATGTCCCACTTGTTGAGCCCGAGCTCCCAGAACCCGTCGTAGCGGCCGGCGGCCGTCCAGGCGAGGTCGAGCGCGGCGGAGCCGAAGCGGCGGATGCCCGCCACCTGCGGCATCAGCCGCACCAGCGCATGGGTGAACTCCGCCTTGCGCCCGACGCTCGCGAAGGGGATGCCGGTGGCGAACAGCGCCTCGCGCAGATCCCGCCGGCCGGAGACGCGCAGGCGCCGGTCGTTGAGGAAGGCGCCCATGCCCTTCTCGGCCCAGAACAGCTCGTCCGAGGCGGGGTTGTACACCACACCCGCCACCACCTCCGAACGGTCCTCGGCAAGGCGCTTCTCGATGCCGACGCTGATCGCCCAGTGCGGGATGCCGTGCAGGAAGTTGCTGGTGCCGTCCAGCGGGTCCACCACCCAGCGCCATTCCCAGTCCGCCTCGCCGGAGGCGCCGCTCTCCTCCATCAGGAAGGCGAAGCCGGGGCGGGCCTTCTTGAGATCCTCGCGCAGGGACTGCTCGGCGCGCAGATCGGCCTGGCTGACGAAATCGCCGGGCGATTTGCTCGCGACCTGCAGGGTCTCCACCTCCGCGAAGTCGCGCAGCAGGCGGCGGCCGGCCTTGCGGACGGCGGCGACCACCACGTTGAGCGCGGGCGAGAGGCGGGGCGAGGCGCCGGACATGGGGCGGCTTCGGCCTCAGCCCTTCGCGCGCTCGACGTAGGAGCCGTCCTCGGTGCGCACCACGATCTTCTCGCCGGCGGTCACGAAGGGGGGCACCATGGTCTTGACGCCGTTGGAGAGCACGGCCGGCTTGTAGGAGGAGGAGGCGGTCTGCCCCTTCACCACCGGGTCGGCCTCGGCCACCTCCAGCACCACCGTCTCGGGCAGGTCGAGCGAGACGGGCTCGCCCTCGATGAGGCGGACGTTCACCGTCATGTTCTCCTGCAGGAAGGGCAGGCGGTCGCCCAGGATCTCCTTGGGCACCTGCGTCTGCTCGTAGGTCTCGGGGTCCATCAGCACGAGCATGTCGCCGTCGTCGTAGGAGTAGGTGAACTCCTTGTCCTCGGTGGTCAGGCGCTCGACGGTGTCGGCGGTGCGCCAGCGCTGGTCCTTCTTCGCGCCGGTCTTGATGTTGCGCATCTCGACCTGGATCACGGCCGCGCCCTTGCCCGGGATCATGATGTTCTGCTTGAGGATGGTGTAGCGCTGGCCCTCGAACTCGATGACCATGCCGGCGCGCATCTGGTTGGCCTGCATCTTCGCCATGGAAGGGCCCCTTGGAACTCTGCGGGTTGCGGTGTGGCGGCGGGCTTACACGGCGGGGGGCGGCTGGGCAACCGGGGGTGGGGCTCACAGCCCGGGCAGGCGGGCGATGGCGGCGTCCAGCCGACGGGTGAGGCCCGCCTGCTCCAGCGCCTCGCGGATGGCGCGGCGCTGGGCGGTGAAATGCGCGCCCTCGCGCAGCGGAACGGCGGCGGCGAGGGTTTCGGCCTCGGCGGCATGGGCGGCCAGGGCGCGGGGCCGATGGAGAGCGCCGCATCGGCCTCGGCCTCCGTCGCGTCGCGCCGCGGCAGCGCGCCCGAGAAGCGCGTCACCACCGCCGGCAGCGGCCCCGCCGTGGCCCGCCGCCCGATGAAGACGGAGGCCGGCACGGGAAACAGCGGCTGCACCGTCTCGTCCAGGCTCCAGGCCTCCTCCCAGCGCAGTTGCACGTCCCGGCAGTCGCCGCGCCGCAGCCCCGCGAAGGCCGGGCGGTTCAGCGCCGCATAGGGCAGCACGAAGGCGATGCGCCCGCCGGGCTTGAGGTAGCGCTGCGCGGCGCGGGCGGTGAACAGGGCGCAGAGGTCCTGCTGCGTGCTGAGCACCCCGCCCGCCCAGAGGTTCATCCGCTGGCTCGCCTCGCGCAGCCGGCGCTGCATGGGCGCGGAGAGGTGGCGGTAGGCCACCCAGGGCGGGTTGCCCAGCAGCACATCCGCCTGCTGGTCCGGCCGGGAGAGCCAGAGCGGCCGCACCAGGTTGCGCAGCACGAAGGGCCAGATGCCGTCCCGCCCCGCCTGGTGCAGCGAAAGGATGCGGGCGTAGGTCGCGGCCATGGCGTCCACATCGCCGGGCGCGACGCCCGGCAGCCGGGCGAGGCGGCGGCGCACCAGCTCCGGCGCGTTCTCGCGCTCCAGCCCCTCCTTGATGGCCTGCACCCCCTCCTCCAGCCGCGCCTGCTCCTCGGCGAAGCCGGCGGGCACGCGCAGCGGCGGCGCTTCGGGCACCTCCACCACCACCTCCTGCATCGCGCCGGTGGTGGCGATGTTCCATTGCAGCGCGTCGCCCAGGAACACGGGCACGGTGATGGGGCCGCTGCGCGCCTTGATGTCCTCGCCCAGCGCCAGCAGCCAGGTCACGCGCGCGATGATGACGGCGACGGGATGCACGTCCAGGCCGCGCACCTGCGCCACGCAGGCGGAAAGCCGCCGCTCGGCGGGCCAGCCCGCCGCCTCGCCCGCCGCGCGCAGCCGGCGGATGGCGTGGAAGAGGAAGGCGCCGGAGCCGCAGGCGGGGTCCAGCACGCGCTCGGTCAGCGGGTTCCGGATCGCGCGCGCGGCGAGTTTCGCCGCCAGCCAGTCGGGCGTGTAGTATTCGCCGAGATCCTTGCGCTGCTCGGGGTCCATCAGGCTCTCGTAGAGGGCCTTCAGCACGTCCTGCTGCACGTCGCGCAGGCGGAAGCGCGCCACCTGCAGCGCCAGCCGCCGCACCAGCTCCGGACCATCGGGGTGGTGCAGCACCCAGTCGAAGAAGTCGCCCTCCACCGCGCCCAGGATTCCCTCATCCTCCAGCGCAGCGCCGGAGAGGATGCGCGCGGGGTCGTCGGCCGGCAGATGGAGCACCCGCGCCGCGATGGTCTTGGCGACGATGGTCAGGTAGCTGTGCTGGAGGAAGAGCCGGTCCTCGCCCACATCCTCGCCATAGACCTCGCGCAGCAGCCGGTCCCACAGCTCGCGCTTGAGGCGGGCCTCGGGGTCGCTCGCCATGGCCTTCCACAGCGTTTGCAGCGTGTTGAAGGCGCGGCGGAAGGTGAGGCTCTCTCGGCCCAGCTCGGCGGCGATCACGCGCGGCTCGGGCGTCAGATCCTCGCGCTCGGAGACGGCGGGTTCGAGCCAGGCGAGCAGCGCCTCGCCGCGCCCGGGGTCGAGCTTGAACTCGCCGATCCGGGTCAGCGCGCCCTCGCGCAGCTCATGCGCCAGCCAAGTCGCGCCGTCGGTGGAGATGCCGAGCGCCGGCCTGCGCCCGGTCTGGCGCTCGTGTTCGGCGAGGTAGTCGGGCAGCTTGGCCTCGACGTCGCGCAGTTCGCGGCGCAGGTCGCTCTTGAACTCGAAGACGGTGGCGCCGAACAGCGCATCGGCCCGGCCGCCGACCAGCGGCATCCGGCATTCCTGGGTCAGCGCGCCCAGTTGCCGCCCCAGGCCTTCCACGATGAGGCGGGAGACGGCGATGCGCACCGCCTCATGGCCCGGCCGCTGGGCCAGTTGCGCGACGAGTTCGGGCAGCTTGTCCCGGCGCCAGGTTCCGCTCATGGCGGTGAGTAGAATCAATCCTTTGGCCGCAAGTCCAGCGTCCTGCTTCTCCGACTCGCGCCGTTCCGTTATCGGTGCGGCATGGATCCCTCCGCGCAGCCCGATCTCTTTGCCGCCCTCGACCCTGGGCCCGGCGCCGCGAGGGCCGGCGCGCGGCCGGAGGAGGAGTTGGCCCTCATCCGCCGGGAGCTGTACCCGCTCCTGGAAGAGGCCGAGCGGGCGGAACGCCTGCCCTGGAGCTACACCAAGGCCACGGTGGTGGAGATCCAGATGCGCGGCTGGACCAGATGGCTTCCGCCCGAGGAGGCGGCCCGGGTGCGCGCGCGTTTCGACGCCGCGATGGACCGGCTCTGGGCCCTGGAACCCGAAGGCCCCGCCTCGTAACCGCGCCCCCTACCCCGCTAGGCTCAGCCCCATCGCTTGGCGCGCGAAGGCGCGCTTGAGCGGCCCGATCCGGTCCACCGCAGCGATCCCCAGGCGCCGCGCCAGCCGAAGGAGGCCGATGTCGTTGCCGAACAGCCTCTCCAGCGCGTGGGTGGCGCCGATCATCAGCAGCGCGTCCGGCCGGCGCTCGGCCTGATAGGCGCGCAGCAGGGCGGGCGCGCCGACATCACCGCCCGCCGCATGCGCCTCGCCGATCAGCCGCGCCAGCGCCGCCACGTCGCGGAAGCCGATGTTGAGCCCCTGCCCCGCGATGGGGTGCATGCCATGCGCCGCATCCCCCGCCAGCGCCATGCGCTGCGCCACGTAGCGCGTGGCGTGCATGGCCGTCAGCGGGTAGGACCAGCGGCGGCCGATGGGCTCCACCTCGCCCAGCCAGTCGCCCAGGCGGCGGCGCAGCTCGCGCGCGAAGGCGGCGTCCTCCATCGCCAGCAGGCGCTGCGCCACGCCGCGGCTCTCGGTCCAGACGAAGGCGCTGGCGTGCGGCAGGCGGCTCTCGCCGAACTCCGCGATGTCGCTCAGCGGCAGTTGCGCGAAGGGGCCTGCGGGCAGGAACAGTTCCAGCGCGCGGTTGCGATGCGGGCGCGCATGGGCGAAGGCGCCCACCAGCCCGATCTGCCGGTAATCGTGCCGCGCCGTGCCGATGCCCGCCGCCTCGCGCAGCGGGGAGTTGCGGCCCTCCGCCCCCACCACCAGCCGCGCGCGCACGCGCCTGCCGTCGCGCAGGGTCAGGGTGGCGCCGGCCTCGTCGCGCGCCACCTCGGCCGTCATGGGCGCGAAGACGCGCACCCCGGGGAGCTCCGGCAGCCGGGCGTTGAGCGCGACGCGCAGCGCACGCGCCTCCACCATCCAGCCGAAGGGCGCATCGGCCACTTCGGCGGCGCGGAAGTCGAGGTCGAGGGGGGAGGGCGCCTCGCCCACCCTTCCGTCGGCCACCTTGATCTCCTCGATGGGGCAGGGGGTGGTGGGCAGGCGCTCCCACACCCCGGCCTCGGCCAGCAGCCGCTGCGAGGCGAGCGCGATGGCGTAGGCGCGCCCGTCGAAGCCCTGCAGTTCCATGGGCGGCAGCGGCTGGGCGTCGAGGATCACGCAGGGCACGCCGCGGGCGGCCAGGGCGGCGGCGAGCGTGGCGCCGACGGGGCCCGCGCCCAGGATGGCGACCTCGGTGTCGAAGGCATCGGTCATGCCCCTCAGCTTAGGCCATTCGGCGCGCGCGCAAGAGTCGGGCGGGCCGCCCATCAGCGCGGGGGCAGTTCTGCCTGTTTTGCAGGCAGACATGGCCGCAACCCACGGAAGCGCCTCGCGTTCCGGCTCTGGCACGAGTCTTGGAAGGGGAAGACGGAGCCGGCGGCGCCCCGCCGCGGCAAGTCGGAGAGAGGCAGGCTGATGAAGCTCGTGATGGCGATCATCAAGCCCTTCAAGCTGGACGAGGTGCGCGACGCGCTCACCCCGCTCGGCGTGCAGGGGCTGACGGTGACGGAGGTGAAGGGGTTCGGCCGGCAGAAGGGCCAGACCGAGATCTACCGCGGCGCCGAGTACCAGGTGAGCTTCCTGCCGAAGCTCAAGGTCGAGATCGCGGTGCCCGCCGAGATGGTGGACGCCGTGGTCGAGGCCATCGCCAGCGCCGCGCGCACCGGCAAGATCGGCGACGGCAAGATCTTCGTGCTCGACGTGGACCGCGCGCTGCGCATCCGCACGGGCGAGACCGACGCGGCGGCGCTCTGACGCCCCGCCCCCGCCCATGACCTTCACCAAGGGAACCCCGACCATGATGTCCTGGATGCGGCGCGCGCTGGCGGCCGCCCCTCTGCTCGCGCTCTCCGTGCTGCCTGCCTTCGCGGCCGACGAGGCGAAGATCGACGCCGGCAACACCGCCTGGATGCTGATCTCCACCGCCATCGTGCTGATGATGACCATCCCCGGCGTGGCGCTGTTCTACGCGGGCATGGTCCGCAAGAAGAACGTGCTCTCCACCCTCGCTCAGTCCTTCGTCATCTGCGCGCTGGTCTCGGTGATGTGGGTGGTGATCGGCTACAGCATCGCCTTCGGCGAGGGCGGCCCCTATTTCGGCGACCTCTCGAAGTTCCTGCTGGGCGGCATCTCCGAGGGCTGGGACAAGCCCTTCACCCTGGGCTCGGGCGACGGCGCGGTGGCGCTGACCATCCCCGAGAGCGTCTTCGTGGCCTTCCAGATGACCTTCGCCGTCATCACCGCGGCGCTGATCACCGGCGCGCTGGCCGACCGCATCAAGTTCTCCGCCCTGCTGGTGTTCACCGCGCTCTGGACGGTGCTGGTCTATGCGCCGGTGGCGCACTGGGTGTGGCACCCGAACGGCTGGATCTTCGCCCTCGGCGCGCTGGACTTCGCGGGCGGCACGGTGGTGCACATCAACGCGGGCGTGGCGGGCCTGATCGGCGCGCTCGTGGTCGGCAAGCGCATGGGCTACGGGACGGACAACCTCGCCCCCTACAACCTCGCCTATGCGGTGATCGGCGCGGCGCTGCTGTGGGTGGGCTGGTTCGGCTTCAACGCGGGCTCGGCCGTCGCCGCCGACGGGCGCGCGGGCATGGCGCTGCTGGTGACCAACACCGCCGCCGCCGCCGCCACCCTCTCCTGGCTCTTCGCGGAGTGGATGATCAAGGGCAAGCCCAGCGTGCTCGGCGCCATCTCGGGCGCGGTGGCGGGCCTTGTCGCCATCACCCCGGCGGCGGGCTTCGTGCTGCCGGGCGCGGCCATCATCATCGGCGTGGCGGGCGGCCTCGCGGGCTTCTGGGGGGCCACCGCGCTGAAGAAGTGGCTGGGCTACGACGACAGCCTGGACGCCTTCGGCGTGCACGGCGTCTGCGGCATCGTGGGCGCGCTGCTGACGGGCGTGTTCGCCTACGGAGCGCTCTCGGCGACCAGCTCGACGCCCGAGGGCTACTCCGGCTCGACGGAGCAGCTCGTCATCCAGTTCTATGCCGTGGCGGCCACCTTCGTGTTCACCGCGGTGGCGAGCTTCATCCTCTTCAAGATCGTGGACGCCATCATGGGCCTGCGCGTCAGCGAGGAAGAGGAACGCGAGGGCCTCGACGTCACCCAGCACGGCGAGCGGCTGGGCTGAACCGCCCGGGCGCGCGCCCTGCGGAGCGGGGGCGGCCTTCGGGCCGCCCCTTTTTCGTCCGCGACAGCCCGGACCGCTTGACCCG